>CASBQE010000154.1 GCA_949127665.1 Synechococcales cyanobacterium PMM_0083 | reverse complement strand
TGACTTTCCCAAGCTCCCCGCAGGCTGGGAGCAAGCTAGACCCTAAATCCATCTCCCAGGTTTAGGAGATGGATTTTGAATTTGCCTCCTTGGGGGCTGAGGGCAGTGATTTTCGCTAGAGGCTTAATCGGAAAGAGATCTAATAGATAACTTTGAAGTTATCGAATATCAGAATTGCCAACTATTAGTGCTGTTGCCCGCTAGAAAGACGTGGCATAGGAGGACGAACATTCGGTTTGCTGCTTCCTGCACTGGCACTGTTACGCTTTGGCGTTTTTGAAGAGGAAGGCTGAGCAGAGCGATGTTTTGACTGCCCGCCTCTTCCCGGTTGCTGCCGATTTTGACGACCATTTTGAATGGGTTCAGGCTTAGCGTACATATCTGGCTCAAACCCGGTCACAATTTCTCTGGGCAATTGTTGCTTAATCAGCTTCTCGATCGCTCCCAATAATTGATGTTCATCGACGCAAACTAAGGATGAGGCTTCCCCATCGGCTCCGGCACGACCTGTACGTCCGATGCGGTGAACGTAGTCTTCTGGAGAATTGGGCAATTCATAATTAACCACATGCGGCAGATCGCTAATATCAATCCCACGAGCCGCAATATCCGTTGCCACAAGCACTTGCAAACTTGCATCCTTAAACTTTGCTAAGGCGCGAGTTCTTGCAGCTTGGCTCTTGTTGCCATGAATTGCCATGGCGGGAATGCGATCTTCGGTTAGTTGCTTCACTAAGCGATCAGCGCCGTGCTTGGTGCGGGTAAAGACCAACACCTGAAACCAGTTGTGCTGGCGAATCAGGTGGGTGAGTAAGTCGCGCTTCCGTTCGCGATCGACGAGATAAACCTTTTGCGCTACCGTATCGGCTGTAATATTGCGCCGTTCCATCTCAATCAAAGTGGGCTGATTCAGCAGGCTAGAAGCAAACGCTTTAATTTCATTGGAAAACGTTGCGGAAAATAGCAGATTTTGCCGCTGTTTAGGTAAAAGGGCAAGAATGCGCCGAATATCCCGGATAAAGCCCATATCCAACATGCGATCGGCTTCATCAAGCACCAAAATTTCGACCCGCGACAAATCCACGGTGCCCTGCTGCACATGATCGAGCAATCGACCAGGCGTGGCAACCAAAATATCCACGCGGCTTCGCAATTGCCGCACTTGCGGAGTCATACCAACGCCGCCAAAAACGGTCATTGAGTTTAGCTTCAAATATTTGCCATATGCCCGCACACTTTCTTCGACTTGGGCAGCGAGTTCACGGGTTGGGGTCAAAATCAGCGATCGAATCGGCGATCGCCCAATGGGCGCATTTCTGTTGGGGCTGTTTTGGGCGTTATTTGCCGACAAGCTGTTTGCCGACAACAGGTGCAAAATCGGCAAAGTAAAGCCAGCCGTTTTGCCAGTCCCCGTTTGGGCACCTGCTAGCAGATCGCCGCCTGCCAATACCGCAGGAATCGCCTGCATTTGAATCGGGGTGGGTGTTGTGTAGCCGCGCTCGGTGGTGGCACGAACAATTTCATCAGACAAACCAAGATTGGAAAAAGACATAGAACTCCGCGAGTAAAACCGCCTACCGCCGTGGGCAGCGTCAGTCTTAGGCGGATAAAGGTGTAAGAAATCTGAATGAGCAGCGGTGCAAAGACTGGAAGCGATCGCTGTCATATAGCATTCTAGCAGGGTTTCAGTAGATTCAGGTGTTGCAAATAACCCTTACACGGTCTAGCTCGCTAGCATCCACCCTAGGCGAGTGGGTTGCTGATAAACTCGCTTCAGAGTGTTGAGATCTCGTGCAGAAATCTTGGCAGGATTGCGAACCTGAGAAAAGTAGAGGGCATCGGTTTGCTCAGGGCTGTGTCCCCAGATGCCAAGTGCATGACCCAGTTCATGCCGAGCAGCGGCTTGCAGATAGTCTGCTGCTTGATCGGGGCGAATGTAAACAGTCACTCGATGAGACAAAATCGAAGGTTGCTCAGACATTGAAAATGGGTCAGAGATTGCAACGGTTGGCTTCTTGGCATAGAGTTCAAAGCGGGTTTCAGCGGAACGGGCACGAAGAATAGGCAGTTTGCGGGTCTCGCCATCCTGATTGGTGCGATCAAACCTCAGCGCTAACAGCGATCGCGCAATCTGAATATCCGCATCTTCCGCTTGATTAACCCGTTTAAGAGGTAAGTAGACGTTCCACTCTTGCACCGCTTTCTCTACCGCAGTGATCCATGTTCTCGCCCGTTTTGCCGTAAATGGATTTGTCTGTTCAGCATCAGTGGGCGGCTCTACATACACCGTCACTGGAAACGTTGACCACACCAGATAATTTACAACCACTGCTTGAACTTGATCAAAATAATCGCCTGATTGCTGAGGATCGCGCCACTGAGCCAGGTTTGACGGTAAGGGATGAATTTGGGCGCTTGGAAGGGTGGTGAATGCCGTTGATGGTTGTGCGGACAATATATCTTGACCGTTGGCAACGATAACCAATGAAATAGCAAAAGCGATCGCCCCACCAAGGAGCGATCGCCCAAGCCAAACACTGCTTTTTCTTTTGAAACCCATATCAATCAGCGCTTTTACCTACCGGGGATCAAATTTGCACTCAAAAGGACTGTCATGCCCATAAAAACCACCGTTAGCACCCAGGTAATCCGATTTAAGGTCAACTCAGCCGTCTTCGTGCTGTTAAAAAGCTGTGCCTGTCCACTTAAACCGCCTAACCCATCCCCTTTGGGGCTATGCAGTAACACCACAATGACCAACCCTAGAGCGGCAACAGTCCAAACCGCTTTTAGGACAAGATACAAAGACATAATAAACTCGCGTAATTAATGCAGTCCAACTAGTCTAAAAGCAAATGCCCCAGAAAAGCCAGCATTGTCACGAATTAAAAGCAGTTCTGGCAAACAAAATATTGACACCGCTGTAATGCAGCTAACCAAAGTTAATCCGCAGCAGGGAGAGATCGTCATCCAGCGATTCATTAGGGCTGAGAGTTTTGACGTGATTTAGCACGTAGTTGAGTCCTTGGTCGGCGATCGCGCGGCGGTTATCGCTGAGCAGATCAATGAAGCCATCCAAACCCCAAATATCACCGTCTGGCTGCATAATTTCATAAATGCCATCGCTAAAAACGTATAGGGTGCTAGCCACATCTATATCGCAGCGTTGATTGCTAAATTTTGTATCGGGCATCATGCCAATGGGCAGGCTAACCGTTTTAAGCTGCTTGACCTCAGTATCTTCGGGATTGGTGTTGGAAATCAGCAATGCTGGAGGATGCCCAGCGCTAGAGTAAACCAATTGGCGTTTTGCCTGGTTATACACGCCATACCAAATTGTGAAGTATTTGTCGTTTTGGTCATCCATTTGAAAAGTTTCGTTCAAGGCGCGTAGAACATGGTTCGGTTGATAAAAATTAACCCCGTCCATTGATTGCGATCGCAGCAAATTTAATACCGAAATAGACGGTAATGCCGCCCCTAACCCGTGCCCTGACACATCCAATAAATAAATCGCCAGATAATCTGGATCGAGCCAGTAATAATCAAAACAATCCCCGCCCAACTGCCGAGAAGGAATAAAGCGCGAATCAATATTAACGTTGCCAACAAGGGGAGATGGAAGCAGCGATCGCACATACCCCGCTGCTTCCACCAATTCTGCCTCTAGCATTTGCTTTTGCTCTTGCAGAGCTTGATATAGGCGATTGAGCCGCAATCCTGCCCGAACCCGTGCCCTCAGTTCGTTTGGATCAACGGGTTTTGCCAAAAAATCATCAGCCCCGCTATCAAAACCTAAAATACGATCTTCGACGCTTCCCCGGACAGTCAGTAGAATAAGAAAAATCATCGAAAGTTCTGGATCAGCTTTCAGCTTGCGGCACACCTCCAGACCATTCACGCGGGGCATCATCCAATCGCAAATAATTAATGCTGGACGAAATGAATCCGCTTGCCTCAAGCCCTCTTCACCGTCATTCGCGATAACCACGTCATATCCTTGCTCTTCAAGGACTTTTCCTAAAAAGACCTGAGCAGTGGAATCGTCCTCAATAATAAGAATTCTTGTTGCAGAATTAGACATAGAAACATAAATACCGTGCAGGATGATGGTCAGGGAATACTCGCCTTAAAAGAAATTAATTAATAGTTTCAGCTCAGTGAGTAAAGTAAATCACCAAGCATGAGCCATACATTAGGATTGTAGGCTAGAGAGTCAGGGGTTATAGTTCAGATATCTGCCATTTTCCGACCATTTGATCAAACCATTTTTCCAGTTTATTAGGACTACACTGGTGACACTTTTTAGAGCCTCAACATTGCAACCACTTCATCAAGCATTCCTCCAAGTTAATACAGATCTTGAGGCGGTTACTCAAGTGATTAAGTGGTTTGACCAATTTAATCATCCTCCGATTCATTCTCAAGCTTGGATGCACTGCCAATTGGCAGTAGCCGAAGGATTTACGAATGCAGTCCGCCATGCCCATCGTAATTTATCTGCGGAAACATTGATTGATTTAGAAGTACAAGTGTTTGAAGACCGGATTGAAATTCGGATTTGGGATCAAGGCGCTCCGTTTGATTTAGACAAATGGGTTCGAGAGATGCCGCTCGAATGGGACAAAGATGCAGAAGGCGAACGGGGGATAAGGTTGATGCACGAAATTTCGGATCTTCTCAGCTATACCCGCATGTCGGATGGGCGAAACTGTTTGTTGATTCTAAAGAAGACGTGAAGGAGTCAGAAGCATAAATTTACCTGACCGCTAAAAATATTTGCAGTGTTTTGAGGGTCTGTTGCAGCAAATCTACCTGTGGGGCTAAGTTGTCAAGCTGATGCTTACGAGCCTGCATTTCAAGGATTGAGGCGGCAATGTGCATCGGTCTAAGCCCTACGTTGGCACTCGAGCCTTTAATGTAATGGGCTTCTTGTTCTAAAGCGAAGAAGTCTTCTGTGGCGATCGCTGCTTCCAATTGGTTGAGATGTTGTTCGGTGTCTGCTGCAAATATTTGCAGCAGTTCTAATTCAAATTCTGGGTTGTGGTCTGAAATCTGATGGAGACGATGCCAGTCAATCGCTAATGGCGGCAGGGCTGGCGGTGCGGTTGCAACAGGGGCGATCGCGTAAGCAGTGACTTGCCAGTTCGCCTGAGCAGTGGCAGATTTCTTTTGCAAGGCTGATTTTGGCTGATTCATTGTGGTGTTTGGCGATCGCATGGGCATTAACTCTATTGAAGTGTTCCCCAAATCCTCTGAAATAACGCGATCGTGATCAGTGAGTTAAACTCTTTACTCGTCTAAACACCAAGCAAAGATTGGAACCAATGGCAGCCATATAAACCAAAGTGGTAGATGAATCAATTGCAACGCATGAAATGGGATCAGTAAGAGTTGAGTGGCAGCAATTCCAATCATAATCAGGAGAGCTAACAGTCCAAGCAGCATAAAAATAATCTTAATGGGCAGAAAAATCGCTCACTGGAGTGCGGAAAATACATCTGCCACTGATAAATTCAGATCGGTAAATGTGGGGGAAATAATGCGTTCACAACGTGTCTCGGAAAGAGAATCCCCGATGTGAAACCGCTGCACCTCATACTCCCCTTCCATTAATCGATAAACCGAAAACGTGGCTTGCTTGGGATACCCAATGTGTAGCCGTCCGCCCAACCCTAAATAATCTACGACCCAATATTCCCCAATACCAAGCGCTTCATAATCTCGTAGCTTAGTCAAGTAGTCATCTTGCCAATTGGTGCTAACCACCTCCACAACCAGCCGAACCGAAGCCCCTAGCGTGATGATAGATTCACGTTCCCAACGGGGTTCATGAGCGATCGCGGCTCTGTCCAAAATAATCACATCCGGCTCATAACCCGATTCGCCATCCGCAGATTTGACAATGGATTCCCTAGGAAGGAAATAGGGCAGTTTCAGACGTGCTATTTCAACAAACAACAAACCAGTTAAAAATCCAGCAATCTCAGAATGCTTCCCTCTGGGCTTTGGCATCTCAACAATCACTCCTTCATGCAGTTCATATCGATGCTCTGAGTTCTCTGGATATTGCTCAATGAATTGATCAAAGCTGACTTTTTGGGAAACGGCTTGAACCACAACAATGCCCTCGTTTACCTTGTTTAATATCTATTGAAATCTATGAAATCTGGTTCTATTGTACTCCAACGCCATAGAGTGAATGACGGTAGCGGCGGCTTAATCATTTTGCCTCAATATTTCTGGAAATTATACTGGCACAAACATTCACTGGAAATTGCGAATAAAGTTCGTAGAATACAATTGTTCAGACATGGGTGAATCCGAATGAATAGCGCGATCGCAATTTTCCAGAAAATAGTTGGTTTCAAGTTGGGCACTTTGGCAATCATCGCCGCATTCGCTAATGTGTCCGCGATCGCTCAAGAGGCAAATTTCGGCAAGGTAGCCCTCAGCACTGCGAACCCGGTTGGCAGACTCTCCGGTTCTACAGGCGGCTCCATCTCTTTGCCTGCCATTATCAGCAACATGGATTACCGCAACAACCGCTGTTTGGGCTTTGGCGATTCTAAACCCGATCATATCCTCACCCTAGAGCAAAATTTCCCTAGTTTAAGTCTGCGGGTCAGCAGTGGATCAGATACAACCCTCGTGGTGCAGGGCGCTGATGGGATTGTGAGATGTGGTGACGACACCGGTGCCCAAAAAGATGCCAGCATTGTGGATACCAACTGGAAACCAGGCATTTATCGCATATGGGTTGGCTCGGCGGCTCCCAGCAGTCAACGCAACTATAGGCTGACCATTCAGCCTTAGCGGAGCATCAAGCTTAATTTTGTAAGCTGGCAAACAGGATATACCGACACCTGCAACCTGTAACCTGTCCTCATCAAGGTGTATATTGCTTCAAGCTCTGCTCTGGGCATTTCTAATCCCCCTAATGGGAGGATGCTTGATCAGGTACGTCCGGCGCTAAAATGTGTAAGTTCATCATTGCCGAGGGTCATCTATCGTGCTGTCGATCCTTCTTGCAGATTTCCGCATCATTTTTGAACGCGATCCGGCGGCTCGCAACTGGCTAGAGGTTTTATTCTGCTATCCCGGTTTGCAAGCGCTGTTGATGCATCGATTTGCTCACTGGCTCTATCGATTAGGGCTACCGTTTACGCCTCGGTTTATTTCCCATTTGGCGCGGTTTTTCACCGGAATTGAAATCCATCCCGGTGCTCAGATTGGACAAAGCGTGTTTATTGATCATGGTATGGGCGTGGTGATTGGGGAAACTGCGATCGTCGGAGATTATGCGCTGATTTACCAGGGAGTGACCCTCGGTGGAACGGGCAAAGAATGCGGCAAACGTCACCCAACCTTGGGCGAAAACGTGGTGGTGGGTGCCGGGGCAAAAGTTTTGGGCAATTTGTTGATTGGCAATAATGTTCGCATCGGTGCGGGATCGGTGGTGTTGCGTGATGTGCCGTCAGATTGCACGGTGGTTGGGGTGCCGGGTCGGATTGTGTATCGGTCAGGGGAACGGGTAGACCCCTTGGAGCATGGTAGTTTACCTGATTCGGAAGCGCGGGTGATCCGAGCATTGGTGGATCGCATCGAAACTTTAGAGCACCAGGTACAAAGCTTACAGCCTGTTCAACCTAGAGTCCTTGCACCCGCGATCGCGGCTGTATCAATCTCATCTAATGGTTTGGCAAATGGTGCAACATCTAACGGCAATGTTCCATCTGCGTGGACAGCGCCCAATGCTGCTAACTGCCGCATCCGCGATCGCATCATTGAAGAATTTTTGGACGGCTCAGGCATTTAGACTTGTGCTTGATTGCGAATGAGGCGTTGAACACTAATCAGCGCTCGGTTGAGTTCGTGAGGGCGGCGATCGGGATTTTCCAAATATGCCTGCTGCTCATCTTCAATCATCGGCACATCCTGCGATACCAGCCCATCCAGCAATCGTTGGGCAGATCCAAACAGGCGATTTTTCAAAAAACGCCGAAAGGTTGGAGAGAGTTTGTGTAAGTTTGGGAAAGCATTCAGCGAGGTGAAATGCACCAAGTAAGCGCGGGTGTGGGTTTCATCCACGGGGCAAAACAGGCAGTAAATTTTGAAATCATCTCCTAAGCGGGATGCCCAATGGGGATACACATAGCTGACATCGAGCGGCTCTGGATGCAACTGGCGGAGTTGGGGAATAAACAGTTGAGCAACCGACCAAATTTTGTCAATCTGGTAGTAGCTTTGGGCGTTGTAATGGGCATCAACGCGGCTGGCTGTTTCATCAATGGTGTTTAGTTCTGCTGCCGTCCAGGCTTGCAGGTCGTGGTGTAAATGCCCGTGGTACATATCCATCAGGTTTTCAATTAAATAGGAAAAATGGGCGTTGGCATCGATTACAGAAACCGTGGCAATGTAATTGAGATGCTCCCATTCTGGTAGAGCCAGCGGTGCGATTTTTTCCGACAAGGCGGCATCGCCTGGAAATACCCAAATCAAGCCATCCTGCTCTTTAACCGGATACTGCCGAACTTGAGCAGTGGGCAATTTTTGATTGGCTGCCAGATAGGGGATGGCGCTGCACTGTCCTTGAGCGTTGATCCGCCACCCGTGATAGGCGCACTCTAGCTCACTTTCGACGACACAGCCGCGACTCAGCTTGACGAACCGATGAGGACACCGATCTTCTAGGGCGTGGATCTGTCCTTGCCTATCTCGAAACAGCGCGATCGCCTGTTTCCACACCACCACACCCATCGGCTGATCGGTGATTTCGTTGGCACGGGCGACTGCATACCAATGATTGGGATTGATGCCAGCCAACCGAATATCAAACCGAGGAGATGCTGAAACAGGAGCATTCATAGATCAACCAACTCACACCAAATACGCTCACACTCAAGATTGTAGCTTTGCAACGGCTGAAACAATCTGTTTATTCGGTACGCCTAAACCATTAAGGCGGCTGATTTGTATGCCTTTAAGCCTAAATACAAGGTTGGGCGATCGCATTATCATAAGGGTAGCTGTTGTCTCGTCTGCGATGCTCTTATGATTTTTTTGCACAGTCGGTTAAAACAACTCCAGGCAGCGCCGAAGCAAGCCAAGTGGTCAGCCGCGTGTATTTACGGGGTATTGGCTGGCATCTTGTGGGCTGGGGCGATTGCGCCTACCAGTGCTAACACTCCAATAGCCAAAGATTGCGCCCCTGGCACATCTAGAAGCGGTGGCTTGGATACGACGACTGAAGCTAACTGCAAACCACCTGCGGCTCAAGCGAATTTCTCTAGCGAAACGCCTTACACTCTTTGGGTTCCAGGGCAGCCTGAGCGCACGCCAGCCAGTGAGTCCTATCCAGCAAGTTGCCAGCCGTTGCCTTATGGGGTGACTAGTGCAGACTCGCGATATTTTGCTGAACTATATCGCTGTAAGTATGGAGATCACGATTAGAGCGATCGCACTGCGATCAGGCTAATCGTTTTGTCATGCCGCAATAGGTTTGCTTTCAATCTCTCTTCTACCGTTTTCTCTCAGATGAAATGAGTCAAGAACCCATTTCATCTGATTCGCTTCAAGATACAAGCCTGCTTCCAGCAGAATGGGCTAACGTTATTTGCCCATCAGGTTAGGTAAAGCTTATGGATTGACGTGCAGGTCAGTGACAGCACCTAGGCTGCTAGAAGAAACGAGCGTGGCATATTTCGCTAACACGCCAGAGGTATAGCGGGGTTGTGGTTTTTGCCATGCGGCGCGGCGTAGTGCCAACTCTTCATCCGACACATTCACCTGTAACAGTCGAGCAGGGGCATCGATGGTGATAGAGTCATTTTCTTGCACTAAAGCGATCGCGCCTCCTACATACGCCTCCGGTGCCACATGACCTACGACCATGCCATAGGTGCCGCCCGAAAAGCGCCCATCGGTAATCAACCCAACAGAATCGCCCAAACCCGCCCCAATAATTGCGGAGGTGGGAGCTAGCATTTCCCGCATTCCGGGACCACCTTTGGGACCTTCATAGCGGATGATGATGACATCGCCTGCAACGATTTTTCTTGCCAAAATTGCATCCAAACACGCCTCTTCCGAGTCAAACACCCGTGCAGGTCCCGTCAACTGGGCTTTTTTGATGCCAGTGATTTTGGCGACTGCGCCTTCGGTTGCCAGATTGCCCCTGAGGATAGCCAAATGTCCAGTGGCATACATGGGGTTGCTCCAGGGACGAATCACATCTTGATCCGGGCTGGGTTCATCGGGCACCTGCTTCAACCGCTCCGCGATCGTTTCTCCCGTAATGGTGAGGCAGTCGCCGTGCAGCAAGCCGTGGTTCAGCAGCATTTTCATCACTTGCGGAATGCCGCCTACTCGGTGTAAATCCGTGGCAACATAGCGACCAGAGGGCTTTAGGTCGCACAACACCGGCACACGAGCGCGGATGGTTTCAAAATCATCCAGTTTGAGATCAACTCCGGCAGAGTGAGCGATCGCCAAAAAGTGCAGTACCGCATTAGTCGAGCCACCGACCGCCATAATCACCGCGATCGCATTCTCAATCGATTGGCGAGTGATAATATCGCGGGGACGCAGGTTATGGCGAATTGCTTCCACCAAAACTTTTCCCGCCAGCGCTGTATTCTCAGCCTTTTCAGAGTCTTCTGCTGACATCGTGGAAGAATACATCAAGCTCATGCCCATTGCTTCAAACGCTGAAGACATCGTGTTTGCGGTATACATTCCGCCACAGGAACCCGCACCAGGGCAAGCATTCCGCTCGACTGCCATGAGCCACACTTCATCAATTCTGCCAGCGCTATATTGACCGACTGCCTCAAAAGAACTGACCACGGTTAGGTCTTCTCCTTCCAAATGCCCCGGTTTGATCGTGCCACCATAAACAAACAGCGCCGGAATATTCATTCGCGCCATGGCAATCATGGCACCGGGCATATTTTTGTCGCAGCCCCCGATCGCCAACACACCATCCATACTTTGAGCATTACAGGCAGTTTCGATCGAATCAGCAATCACATCCCGCGACACGAGGGAATACTTCATCCCTTCAGTGCCCATAGAAATGCCATCGCTGACGGTAATCGTGCCAAAAATTTGAGGCATTCCGCCTGCCAACCGAATGCCTGCTTCTGCCTGCGCTGCCAGAGGCGCAATTCCCATATTGCAGGGGGTAATGGTGCTGTGGGCACTGGCAACGCCCACAATGGGCTTGGTAAAATCGCCATCGCCAAATCCCACGGCTCGCAGCATAGCGCGGTTGGGCGATCGCTGCACACCCTCAGTCACAACCTTACTTCTCCAATTTTCAGTCATCTTGTTCTTCCACATTTTGATCGGCAGTTTAGCTCTCCTAATCTTCGCAGAACACTTGCTGCGTTATAGTGTTTTCTGTTCGGAACTGATTTTTTTCTGAGCAGTCTAGATCAGCATAGAAGAGTAGTTAAGAATCGTTCAATTTATAGGTGCTTTCGGAGGCACAGGGCGATCGCTCCAATCATCTACCTTATGGGTTCAGTGAATATAAAGGAAAGCATGGTAAATAGTCAGCGCGGTTCAGTCATTTCTCCAATTCGCAGTCGCAATCGGTTTCGCAAACCTAGCAGCAAACAACTCGATCTGCTGCTGCTTGCAGGATGCTCTTGTTTGATGACAATTTTGTATCATCCAGTGGCAGAAGCACTCCAAACGGCTCAAACCAGTGGATCGAGTGCCGCAATTTCAACAACAACCAGCAAAACCGCTGCTAGCACCATGAATAGCTTTCACCTAATTTCTCAGTCCTCCCGCGATGAAAATCAGGACGAGGAAGAAACTTAATTCTACTCTCTACTCCCCATCCCCCCTACTGGAGCCAACACAGGCGGCACTTCTGCCGACACGCTGCGAGTAGGCTGCTTGCCGCGTGGCGTAACAACCCAGTGGCTATGCCCATGCAAGTGGTCGTACAGCCCCACCACCGAAATCATATTCTTTAGGGTGGTATACAAAAAGATTAAAATGGCGTGCTGGGCGAAATAATAAATCGGGTAGCGGATATACGAAACTCGCATCGTCACGACTGTTTGATAAATGCCGCTAAAGAAAGTAATCATGGTGCAGAACCAAAGATAGGCATTATCAGACGGGGGCAGATAACCGTGGAACAAGAACAAACTCAAAATCAGTGGCAGAATTTGTAGCGCCAGCAGAGAATAAACGACGCAGTAATAGAGCAAATAAGTCCAGTAGAATTTTTGCTTCAGGTTTAGGTGTTTAGATTTCCAAACGCGCCGCTGATACTTAAAGCTGACTTCTAACCAGCCTTGTGCCCACCGTTTGCGCTGAAACCAAAATGAGTTGAAATCAATTGGGGCAAGTTCGGTGGCAATAATGCTGCGATCGTGGAGAATGCGATATCCATTCAGCAATGTCCGCAGCGTTGCATCAATATCCTCCGTCATCATCGTCGGGTTAAAGCGAATTCGTTTCAGTACGGAGGTTCGCCAGTAGCCATTGGAACCCCCAAAAATAGTGGAGTCGGTGAGAAATGATTTGGCAGGATGGCTCACCCCATAGAGCGATTCAAACTCAACAGCGATGTTTTGGGTCAGCAGATTGTGTCCATGATTGCGAATGATGTTGCGCCCCTGCACTACATCGTAGTCTCGCTCTAACCAACGCCATGCCCGCAAAAAGCAGTCTGGTGAGGGATGATGATCTGCATCCAAAATGCAGGTCACCTCACCCGTCACAATTTTTAGAGCAGCATTCAAGTTTTCGGCTTTAGAGTGACTGCCATCTACCCGTAATAAACGCAGCTCCGTATGAACTTGGGCAAACACTCTTAGGTCGTCTTCAATTGTCAAGTCTGTGGGAGTGTTGTATGCCAGGATGATTTCTAGCCCCGCCGCTGGGCGATAAACCGTGCTGAGAATTTGGCGCAACGTTTCTAGAATAATGTCTTGCTCGTTGGGCAAGTAGGCAACTACGATGATGGAGCAGCGCGGTAGTGGAGTGATTGGGGTAGGGCTTTGAGAGCCTCTAATACCGAAGGCTGTTTTGATTGGACGGACGAGAGCATCCCAGCGATCGCTGGCAGGTTTATCAGTTTGAACGGCAAACCTCCGAAATAGAGAAGTAGAAGCCTCCAAGAGAATCATCAAGGAGCTAAACAGAAAAAAGGTGGCGATCGCCATGTGTATATTCACCAGTGGCAGCCCTCCCATCCGCAGACAAAGGTAAAAGAGGGTGGGAATTCCGATCATCAGGACATGGGTATAGATCAGCTTATGCAGATCGACTGACCACTTCTTCACGTACACCATCCTCCAATTATTAGAGTGAATTGTTGAGCCATCTGTGGGCGCATTGGTAAACCTATTCCTAGACCTATTGCTAGACAGTCCAAAATCAGTGCCATTGCTGGACTCAATGAGTAATTATGGCTTCTCATCATCGGAAGGGTTTTCCGGCAGGTTCTAGGTCGGTTTCGTTTACCCACAGCGATCGTCGACCATCGCTCACCTGGCAAAGAAAAAACTCCTGCTCATCCAATAGCTTTTCTACCTTCAGCACAATCCACCCTGCCTCACTCTGATAGCACACCTCATCTCCCACTTGCGGCTCCTTAAAACGGCGCTGCAACGCAGGTGATTTTGTCAACACATAGTCTAGATCTCGCAGTAAACCTAATACAATTCGTTGAATTAAAGGACTGATATAAACTATCAAAATTGCTAAACCAAGCGTAATGCCAATCATGATTGGCAGCATCACAGCATACCGCGTTGCATCTCCTTGTACGACCCATTGCAGGCTGCGATCGACCACCAAGCCATGCAATAAAAAGAATGTGTAGGTATAGCCTCCCAGTGCAACAAAAAAGGCGGCTATTTGGCGCTGTCCTGCCAAAATGCGGCACATAACCATGCAGCCTAAACCCAATCCAACAGACAGCAGTAAATCTGCAAAAATCCATCCCCAAGTATAGAACTGGCAAACAAAACCGACGATATAAAATACAGCGCCAATTGTTAAAGCGCGGGGAGAACTCCAATAAACAGGTCCCTCATCCTTTAGAGAGAGATCACCGACTGCCATGCCGATCGCAAAGGTGCCAAGCTTGGATAAAAATAGGGCAAAGGGTTGCCCGCCGACTTGAGTATCCCAAATAACATAAGTGGGGTGTCCGCCTAAGATGTAAATTGCGATCGCTCGATAGGCGATCGTCAGCAAAACACAGACCACAGCTAGATTTGCGGCTCCCCATCGCTGGAGTAACTGCCACAAAAATGGAAATAGTACAGAAAAACTTAAAATCAGCCAAACAACCCCCCAAGACCTGCTAGTTGCCATCAGCATTTCCCCGTTGTAGTCATACAGTAAGGGAAAACTAATGCCCGCAAAAACATCCCAAGGGCTAGGAAATGCAGTCTTAGTCGCCATCGCGATCGCCCACATCACCGGAAAGGATAGCCACGCCACTGCCCAAAAAGGAAATAAAATTTGGATCAATCGTCGTTTTAAGAAAATTCCGACGTTTAAAGGCTTGCCCTTGAGCGACAGCATCAAACTAAAGCCGCTGATCAGCACAAACACATCAATAAACTGAAACCCAAACCAAGATGGCAAGCTCAAAAAATAGGGCAATGCTCCTTGTTTAGGAAAGGTACTCATTGCCACTGCTAAATAGCGCAGGTTACTCACCAATCCAGTGGGTTGAGGAGTATAGGCGGAGTTTGTAAACCCCATTTGAGCGTAGTAAAGCAATAGCATCACCACCGCTAGGATGCGAACTCCCTCTAACCAGGCGAGATGCTGCGATCGATCGATCCGTTGATTAATCATCTATATGCTGTCTCTTTTCTGCTGTTATGTGGGCAAAAGCTTTCACAGCGCAGTTTAAGCGGTTATTACGCATCATTGGATTAGTTAACTTATGGTTGTTATGGAAAGATTTGAATAGTGGCTAGCTTCCTTTAATAAAAACTAAAGAATTTCATCTTTCTTTATAGTTCATTCCTGCATTGCCGACATAGCAAAAATAAATACTTAATTGGACAGGCAATATTGGACAGGCGGTGTCAGGGAGCTATTGAAACGACTTTAAAGCGAAAAACCATCCGAAAGTGGCATTTTTGGCGTTGCTGAATGCAAGTATGATTTTTGACTTTAGGGGTAGGTCTTGTGCCTACCCTGACGGAGATAGTGGGCAACCATAAGGGATTGTCTCTACGAATTTCATCTCCGAATTCAGCAATACTGCATTTTTACCTGCTATGGTTCGTCAAAAATATAGTTCGTCGAAAAGTCAGCGATCGCTCCACTGTATCAATCCTCAAGTAGTACGCTGGTGTAAAGCTAGTGGGAATTTCAACTAACGCCATGGCTCGCAGTTTAAAATCGGAAGCCGAATTTTTTCTTCAACAGGGGTTGCAACTCAGCCAAGCGGGTGCTTATGAAGAGGCAACGATTAGCTTTGATCGAGCCTTACAGCTTTATCCGAGCTGGCATGAAACCTGCTATTTCAAAGGCATTGCCCTGTATGAATTGCAGCGATATACGGATGCAGCGGCTTGCTTTCAGCAGGCACTTGATTTGAAGCCAAACTATCCAGAAGCTTTAAATAGCTACGGCATGGCGTTGTTTAGTTTGGGTAGCTACGAAGCCGCGATCGCCAGTTATGACAAAGCCATTCAACTACGCCCAGATTTTCATCAGGCTTGGTATAACCGAGGTAATGCGCTGGATAAATCGAACTCTTATGAAGCAGCGCTCAATAGCTTTGATCAGGCGCTAAAGTTAGAGCCAGAATATTCTCGGTCTTGGTATAATCGAGCGATTATGCTTTACAAACAGGGAAAATATGAAGCCGCGATCGCCAGCTACGACAAGGCGATCGAGTTTCGCCCCCACTATTCCAATGCTTGGTACAATCGCGCAAATATTTTAAATCGACTCAAGCGCTATGCCGAAGCTTTGCAGAGCTATGATCGCGTACTGACGATTAAATCAGACTGGTATGCCGCCTACTATAACCACGGCAATGTATTACATAAGCTGAAACGACATGAGGAAGCCGTTACTAGCTATGATAATGCCCTAGAAATCAAGCCTAATCTTTATGAAGCTTGGTATAACCGGGGTAATGCGCTAGATGCTCTGGGACGCTATGATGACGCGATCGCCAGCTATCACAAAGCCGTAACTCTCAAACCCGACTTGCGCGAAGGTTGGTATAACTGGGGCAGCACTCTCCACAAAGCCGGACGATATGAAGCGGCGATCACCAGCTATGATCAAGCGATCGCCCTAGATGCTAAATTTTCGAGGGCGTGGCACAGTCGTGGCGTTGCCTTTCGCAAGTTGGGTAGATATGCCGAAGCGATTACGAGCTACGACAAAGCCGTGCAGCATAATCCAAACTTATATGAATCTTGGTATGGACGGGGCGTTACCTTAGGGCACTTAGGACGCAATGAAGCCGCTGTTTCTAGCTACGATCACGCCCTAGCAATTAATCCTGCTTTTTACCCTGCCTGGTACAGTCGTGGGGTTGCCCTTAGCCACATCGGAGATTATCAAGCTGCTATTACTAGCTACGATCGCGCCCTAGCAATTCGACCCAATTTTCCCCCGGCTTTGCGTCGTCGCAATTTGGCGCTCGATCCCAACAGTCCTTCCATGCTTGCGCCTGACCTAGATAGCGATGATGATTTTAATGAGCCAGTATTGGCTGAGGATATGATCCAAGAATTTAGAAATTCTTGAATCATATTCTTTCGCTGAGAACTGCCAGTCGGGACTTTTGCTCGTTTGGATGCAGGCAAGATGGCAAGGGACTGTTCAAACAGGTTGCGATCGCCCACAGCAATTCTGATTCTGGCAGAGTCACAGTCTTATCTTGCAGCGCGATCGCGCTACACGCACTTACTATCGCTGCGGAAAGCGAGCTAACATCCCCAACCCCTTGATCTTAAAATAGGTCAAAATCCATCTCCCGCTCTGGGCGATGGATTTAGGGCTTCGACGTGAGCGCTCAGCCGAACGGTGAGGGCGAAAAAGTGACATGCTCCCACTGCTTTTTTGTTCAGTGGTATTCAGACGATCGCTAAGTTTAAGTAAAGGTTAACCTATATCTTTGATTCAGCGTTTATACTGTATGACTCTCACTTTCTCGATTGAAGTTTTATGAAAACTGCACAAAAAACATTGTCTCAGGTTGCATCAACGACTGACCCCGTATTAACGTTGGGCGATTATGCCCACTCGGTACTCAGTGAGCAATACCGCAGCATATTCAAATATGAAAAGAAAGTTTTAGCCGACACCGATCCAGAAGATTTGCATCGGATGCGGGTGGGCACACGCAAGCTCCGAACGGCATTTCAGGTGTTTGGCATGGCAGTGCAAATGCCCAAGGGCGCTAACCCAAAACGGGTGAGTGCGATCGCCAAAATCTTGGGTAAACTGCGCGACTTAGATGTGCAAATCGCTGCATTAGAAGGCACTTATTTGCCTCTAGTGGATGGAGTTGAAGAAGATTTGCTGCACGAGGCGCTTCAAGTATTGTATAAACAGCGTCGGCAAGCATTTGCTGTGGTTGAGCATACCTTAGCGCGATCGCGCTACCAAGATCTTAAAACCAGCTACCAAGACTGGCTAGAAAACCCCGAATATACGGCTGTATCAACCCTGCCAATTATTCCCTTGTTGCCCGATCTGCTCAGTCCTTTGCTTGCCGACTTGCTGCTGCATCCGGGCTGGTTGATCCCAGCGAGTGGCTCTTCAAGCGCTGCTGGAGAACTCCTTCACGATCTGCGAAAAGCGTGTAAGCACGTCCGCTATCAAGCAGAATTTTTTGTGCCATTTTACAGTCAACCCTTTCAAGATTGGATTCAAGAGATCAAATTGCTGCAAGACAACTTGGGTAAATTGCAAGATAGCTATGTGCTGCAAGATCTTTTAAAGGAATATTTGCCCAAACGCGCTGAGATGCCAGCGTTGCAAGCCACGATTCAGCAAACGCGATTGGAGGCATTGGCAGACTGGGATCGGGTGCGGCAGCAATATCTCGATTCGGCATTTCGCAGTGACTTGCACCAAATGTTATTGGAACCTGTTCTGCCAGTTGTCGAAGCTGATCCAGCCCCAGCCAGCACCCGCAAAGGATCTGCTGCAAAAAGAGTTGCCAAAACCACCACAAAAACTGATGCTGTTCGTAAGCCATAATCTTTGCTCGTTTGGTGGGTTATTCCTAAAATAGTCAAAGCGTCCTGTAAAATTTTGAGTGGATTGTCAGATTTGCACGTCCGTTGATTCTAAGTAGTAACAGGCTGTTTAGCTGATTTTTTATGACCACTGATAATCTGAATTTCTTGGATGATGGTGAATCGATCACGTCAACAGTGAGCCAACTGCATCACTACTTTAAAGCGACCCACTCTCGCTATAAGTTAAAGCAAGGTGACCTGTTAAACCGAGTTCATGTGGATGCCAAGCAGACGGCTCAAGTTCAAGAAGATGTGCAGCATTTGGAGGAAGTGATTGCTTTATTTGGCATATTGACCGATTCGCTTTCGGTGGCGAATCGGGTGCTGCATTCTGAAGCGATCGCCCAAATTATTGGTGCAGATGCCGATGTGTATAAAACTCATTTGGAAGATGAGAAAGAACAAACTTCTGAACAGGCTGCGGCTCAACGTAAAGTGGCTCGACAAAACAAAGAATAGCTCAGCCACTCTGGATACCGCTTTGATTCGGGTTAATTCTTCTCTAGCTTTTTCTTTGCCTCTTTTTCAAACCAGGTAATCACTTGGGCGATCGCTAAACTTTCAATTTCGATGCCTGATTCCCTAGCGATGCGCCTCAGTGGTTTAAGTGATGAAATAACCAACTGCGAAAAAAATCGGCGAAATTCGCTGTCTCCAGTTTTTTGCAAGCTGGCATCTTGATAAACCCACTCCTCAATTTGCGTCGATTCCAGAGCAGCAATGGAAGTATTGGCTTGTTCGGCGATTTGCTTCAGCGATCGCAGCGCATAAATCGTCACTCGCGCCGTAAATTTGTCGTGGGAAGTTAGCAGCGCCTTGTCCACTTCAGCGCATTCTTCCGCAGTTAAAAAGTCAGAACCAGGTTGCATAGAGTCTTTTGTCATCGATAGGATTGGGATACTGTAATAAACTATCAACCATTCACCAAATTATGACGAAGCGCACTTCTTCTGACGATATTCAAGATTGGGACGATGTGCCAGATCTCAATCATATTGTGAATGATAAACGTGCGGTCAAAAGAGCCACCCCTGCCAAAGGTCGCCGTCGCAACAGACGCTACGAAAACCGCTTACTCAATGCTCAAATCGATAGTCAGCTAACGCTTGAAGAGCGCGAAGAATCTTGAATCAAACACTCTAAACCTGTTTTGACCTCAAATGTTGTGACGCGATCGCGTGTTGTCATCTCAATGCAATCACGATTGCTTCGACTGAATCAGGTAGCTACAGCGATGTTCTCCACTGACGATCCACTTAGTACGCTCCACTTTGCAGTCTTGCAGCGCCACCGCAAACATTTCTAGCTCATGTCCACAGACGCTGGGAAACGACTCGGCAATTTGAGAAATGGCACAGTGATGCTCCGTCAAAATAAACCGATCGCTGTCTGCCACCACTAGCCCATCTGTGTCTACAGAATGAGACTCTGCCATGTATCCTTCTGCTTGGCGAATTTCAGCGAGCTTTGCTACACGGTCTTTGAGCAACCCGCACCCAATGCGATCGCGATATTCCAGCGCTTTCCGCTCCCATTGCTTTTGCAGAATTGACTTCATCTGCTCTTTGCTGACAGTTGCTGCTAGCGTATCTAATAAAGAAATTGCAAACTGATCGTAGCGATCGGGAAAGCGATCGCGCCCAGACTGACTCAACCCATAGGTATGACTGGGGCGACCCATCCTCGCTTGCACCGCCTCATGCACAATCAGCCCTTCCTCTTCCAAATCTTTCAAGTGTCGGCGCACCGCTTGAGGACTGATATGCAAACATTTAGCCAAATCTTGAGCGGTGGCTTGTCCCTGCCTTAAAAGATGGTGCAGGATATCTTGTTTTGTAGAAGGCTGCTGAGTTGTTGTCATTCTCGTAGATATCGAGACTTACAAACGCAATTCAAGTGTATATCCTAACTTTAGCAACAAAACTGTTGCTAAAGTGCTTTACAATAAGGTTAAGCAACAAAAGTGTTGTTTTAATTATAAAATTCATTTGTCACATTATCTCACTTGTTATAGTGTTGCCTACCTTATGAACACTCAAATGAAACCGAACCAAGCTTCCGAAAAAAGTTTGGAGGCAATGAAAAATTTTTCAGAAACCTATGCAAAGCGTACAGGCACTTATTTTTGCTCCGACTTGAGCGTTACTGCCGTTGTGATTGAAGGGCTTGCCAAGCATAAAGATGATTTGGGCGCTCCGCTTTGCCCGTGCCGTCATTATGAAGATAAAGAAGCAGAAGCGGCTGCCGTTTATTGGAACTGCCCCTGTGTGCCGATGCGGGAACGCAAAGAATGCCACTGTATGCTGTTCCTCACTTCTGACAATCCCTTTGTGGGCGACAAGCAAGACATTTCCATGGATGAAATTCGCGCCACTACCAATCAGGTATAACCACTTTAGAAGCTGATTGAAGATTAAAGACCGAATGCAAATCTACAATCTTTTCCTCCAAAATCCGATCCCTCAGAGAGAACACTTCGATGACTGCATCCGTCCAAAACCTGGTCAATCAGCCTTACAAATACGGCTTCATCACTAACATTGAATCCGATACGATTCCTCGTGGCTTAAGCGAGGACGTAGTTCGTCTGATTTCTAAGAAGAAAAACGAACCTGAGTTTATGTTGGAGTTCCGCCTGAAAGCCTATCGCCAATGGCTGAAGATGACGGAGCCAAATTGGGCAGAGGTTGGCTACCCTGCGATCGATTACCAAAACATCATCTATTACTCTGCACCTAAAGTGACAGAGAAGAAAAAGAGCCTGGATGAAGTTGATCCCGAACTGCTAGATACCTTTGAGAAGCTAGGCATCTCATTATCTGAGCAAAAGCGGCTGAGCAACGTTGCGGTGGATGCGATTTTTGACAGTGTTTCGATCGCCACTACCTTCAAAGAAAAACTAGGGGAAGTCGGGGTCATCTTCTGTTCCATCTCTGAAGCCGTTCACGAACATCCTGAACTAATCAAAAAATATCTCGGCAGCGTTGTTCCCGTTGCAGACAATTACTTTGCTGCCCTCAACGCAGCAGTCTTCAGCGATGGCTCCTTTGTCTACATTCCCAAAGGCACCAAATGCCCGATGGAACTTTCCACCTATTTTCGCATCAACAACGGCGATTCCGGTCAGTTCGAGCGGACGCTGATCGTCGCAGAAGAAGGGAGTTCCGTCAGCTACCTGGAAGGCTGCACCGCTCCCATGTATGACACCAATCAGCTTCACGCGGCTGTGGTAGAACTGGTGGCAATGGACAACGCTGACATCAAATACTCCACCGTGCAAAACTGGTACGCCGGAGACAAAGAAGGCAAAGGCGGCATCTTCAACTTTGTCACCAAGCGCGGGTTATGCCAGGGCGTGAACTCCAAAATCTCCTGGACTCAGGTGGAGACCGGATCAGCCATCACCTGGAAATATCCAAGCTGTGTACTGGTGGGCGACAACTCCGTCGGTGAGTTTTACTCGGTGGCGTTGACCAATAACTATCAACAAGCCGATACGGGCAGCAAGATGGTTCACATTGGCAAAAATACCAAAAGTACGATTATTTCTAAAGGCATTTCTGCTGGCAATTCTCAAAACAGCTATCGCGGCTTAGTCAAGATTAACCCTAAGGCAACGGGCGCGCGCAACTATTCTCAGTGCGACTCGATGTTGATTGGTGACAACGCTCAGGCAAATACGTTTCCCTATATTCAGGTGCAAAACGATAAGGGCAGAGTCGAACACGAGGCTTCTACTTCCAAGATTGGCGAAGATCAACTGTTCTACTTCAAACAGCGCGGCATCTCTGCGGAAGATGCGGTTTCGATGATCATCAGCGGTTTCTGTCGCGATGTCTTCAATCAACTGCCAATGGAATTCGCCGCCGAAGCCGATAAGCTCCTCGCCCTCAAACTCGAAGGCAGCGTAGGTTAGACCAATATTCCTTTTCGTGAGGAGTCGAGCTTATGGAATTAACAAAAATGGGATTGGTATTCGCAGATATAGAGCTTGTTCGTGGCGCTGATTTGATCTTGGTTGAAGAAGGCTATTTGAACCAGGATCAAGTCCGCAAAATTTATGTTCGAGCGATGGTAGACAGCGGAGCCACCATGCTTGCAATTCCTGAATTTGTGAAGAAACAGCTTGATTTGCGTCGGGTTAGAGAAATTGAAGCTGAAATGGCAGATGGTTCGAGTTCGACATTTGAAGTGGTTGCTCCGGTTGGAGTTCGATTTGAAAATCGGGATGTGTTAGTGGAAGCTTTAGTGGTTCCAAACAGCAATAAGGTTTTGTTAGGTGCAATTCCAATTGAAGGGATGGATGTACTGATCGATCCAAAACGCGAACGGTTAATCGTAAATCCTGAAAGCCCTGATGTTGCTCGAATGCTGTTGATGTAGAGTTCATCCTTTAAATTTGTTATGCCTAACCCATTATTTTCACGCTACAGCCAAGGAGAAAACCGCGTCACAGCAAGCATTCTTGCAGTCTTCGAGCGCATTTCTTTCGCATTGGTTGAGCGAATTCTTCAGATTCTATGTGAGGAGCCAAATATTCCTCTCCTAGAAATCAGAAACCAAATCAGGCTGAAAGGGGCAGGTGGAGTTCCGGATGGTGCAATACAGGCATCGTTTGCTTATTGGATTGAAACAAAGGTTGTTCAAAATGCTGTTAATGGTGTTCAACTGCAAGAACATTTAAAGATTTTGGAATCTTCTAGTTTTGCTAAGAAAAGACTATTAGTACTAACGCCAGACTACGAAGAACCACAAGCTGTTAAGGATCTCAAATCCGATTCAACTCTTTGGGCAAGCTTCGAGGATCTCAAATCTGACTCAATTGTTTGGGCAAGCTTTAACGATTTATACGCCGCGATCGCTGAAATTACTACAACTGCTGAAAACACTGAAACTGGCGAATCCTGGTTAACCTCAAATTTTTCCCCTCCCAGTGAGCAAGAACGATTCTTACTGCGTGAACTGGTTCAAATGCTACTTGCTGAAGGCTTGGTCAATAGCGGCAAGTCGGATGCAGTCCTGATCGTGCCAGCCAGATCAGCGATCGAAGATTACAGAAATTTCTCAGTTTATGTTTGCCAACCAAACCGAACATTTCAACGTGTTGAATATATTGGTTTCTACCATAACGGTATGATTGATAGGCATATTGCAAAAATTCTATATGAACCTGTAGAAGAGATTGAATTAACAAAAGAAGGGATTGATAGTCCCCCTACTTCCACTAAATTCCCTTCTGAAGACAAACAAAAGCTTGAAGTCAAACAAAAACTTTATGAGCTAGTTGAAAAATTAGAGGGTGCTGGCAGTGCGAGACTTGGCGGAACGTTTAAGGTTTTCTTTCTGTCACCTTTTAATTCGCCAGGTATTGAGCTATCCCAAGATGTTAAGAATGATCTGAGAAGTCAATCAGGTAGACCCACTGCTTTTGTTCAAGGTCAGCGTTATGTGACGTTGTCAGCGTTGCAAAAAAATCCGGCTACAACAACAGAATTGCTAAAAGGTTAGGGTGCTTAAGCAATGACTCAAACTCTACAAACTAGGAATGTTACTCTGCGTGACTTGATTGATAATTTCAAGTTAGAACTCGTGCAAGACGAGCAGTTTTTTCGAGAATGGCAAGATGATTTGCCCATTATTTCTGAGACTGAGAAAGAATTCTTAAATCAGGTTAATGGCGGCTATTTTAATCTAATCAATTATCCGCCATTACTGGAAAAAGCGATTCAGATTGCTATTTTGGGACCTGTATTATTTGTGGGCGGTTTCTTTCTTCCCCCATTTCATATTCGGGCAGAAAAATCGATTGAAATTGCTGCTGAAGATGAAGGAATTATCATTCGAGGTCAGGCAGATTTAGTCCTTTTAAAAGAGGGCTTTTGGGTTTTAGCGATTGAATCCAAAGAAAACGCTTTTTCTGTAGAAGTGGGGCTTGCCCAACTATTGACCTACATGCTGGCAGATCCTCACTTAAATCAGCCTGGTTTTGGCTTAATTGTGGCAGGTGGCAGCTTTATGTTTATCAAGCTTTTACGGGGAGACCACAATCGGTATGCAAGATCAAGAATTTTTGCTATTAGCAATCCAGGCAATGAGCTTTACGATGTTTTAGCAATCTTGAAGCGATTGGGGCAAGTGTAGAATGTGGCGCATTAGGAGGAGTCGGTATGATTCGTGCAGGTAGTAGAGTGATTTTGTCGGTCAAAGATTTGACGGCTGAGGTGGATGGAATTTCTATTCTCAAAGGGTTGAATTTGGAAGTCAAAGCAGGCGAAATTCACGCGATTATGGGACCGAATGGATCAGGGAAAAGCACCTTCTCCAAAGTTTTAGCGGGTCATCCAGATTACATCGTGACGGGTGGAGAAATTTCCTATTTTGGACAAAATTTGTTGGGGTTGGAAGCAGAAGACCGATCGCGTTCTGGTATCTTTCTCGCCTTTCAATATCCAATCGAAATTCCCGGTGTCAGCAACCTCGACTTTTTGCGAGTCGCCTACAACTCCAAGCGTAAGTTTGCGGGGCTGGATGAATTGGATACCTTCGATTTTGAGGATTTAGTGCAGCAAAAGCTGGATGTAGTGAAGATGAATCCGGCGTTCCTTGATCGCAGTGTGAATGAAGGCTTTTCTGGTGGCGAGAAGAAGCGTAATGAAATCTTGCAAATGGCGCTGCTGGAGCCGAAATTGGCGATTTTGGATGAAACCGATTCTGGACTCGATATCGATGCCCTGCGGATTGTGTCTGGGGGCGTGAATCAATTGACTACCCCTGATAATGCGGTGGTGTTGATTACCCACTATCAACGGTTATTGGATTACATCGTGCCGGATTATGTGCATGTAATGGAAGGTGGACGGATTGTGACCACGGGTGGCAAAGAATTGGCGCTGGAACTGGAAGAGCGCGGCTACACCTGGATTCGGGAAGAGGAGGTTGCAGCATGATCATAGAACTATCCACTGTTTCCGATGTTGGAGCTGGAGATCTTTCTGGCAAGGGCGATCGCGCCGCCTATCTGCAATCCCTGCTGAATTTGCGGCATGAATCATCAATTTCTTGGATGAACTTCGTGCGCGATCGTGCCTCTGCTATTGTCCAATCACTGGCGATTCCTTCCACTCGCGATGAAGAGTGGCGGTTCACTGATTTATCAGACCTGCTACAAGTTCATTTTCAGGCAGCCAGTGATCAACCTCCCGCTATAGGATTTGAAAATATTCAGCCCTTCATCTTGCCAGAGGCAGTCAATAGTCGTCTCGTTTTTGTGAACGGTGTCTTTGATCCGGCTCTATCTAGCGTGGATAGTCTCGCTGATGGTGTATTGGTCAGCAATCTCAAGACCCTAGAAGAATTGCCAGAAGAAGAGGACGAGTCAAGAGTTGATGATGTATTCAATCTCGTAGCGTGGCGAGAAATGGCTGAAGAGGTGGCTACGGCGCTCAAGACGGCTGATGAGATGATAGGGAAAGATGTTTATGCCCAAGCAAACTTAGCCATCACTCAAACGATTCTTCAGCAATCTGCAAAGGAAGTTTTTGCAGCGCTCAACGGCGCTAGTATGACAGACGGGGCTGTGGTGTACGTGCCGCAAAACCAGATTGTGGAAACTCCGATTCAGCTTTTATTTGTCTCCACGGCAACTCAGCCGATAATCGCCCATCCTCGCGTAATAGTGATAGCGAATTCCAGCAGTCAACTGACACTCATCGAGGATTTTGTGACGCTGAATGAGGGTGTGTATTTCACGAATGCAGTGACGGATATCGCGCTTTATGACAACGCAGAAGTGCGTCATACTAGGATACAAAGGGACAGCACGCAAGCATTTCACATCGGCACAACGACGGTATTTCAATCCTGTGACTCTCGCTATACCTGCAATGCGATTAGTCTGGGAGCCAAACTGTCGCGGCACAACCTAGAGGTATATCAGCAGGGAGAGCAAACGCAGACTACACTCAACGGACTAACGATGATTACGGGCGATCAGGTGGCAGATACCCATAGCTTGATTTCCTTCACCAAGCCTCACAGCACCAGTCGCCAGCTTCACAAATGTATTGTCGATGATCATGCTCATGCGATTTTTAATGGCAAAGTGTTGGTGCCCAAAGCCGCCCAACTTACTAACGCGGGGCAGTTGAGCAAAACCCTACTGCTGTCGCCCAAAGCGCGAATCGATACCAAACCTCAACTTGAGATTGTTGCCGA
>CASBQE010000153.1 GCA_949127665.1 Synechococcales cyanobacterium PMM_0083 | reverse complement strand
TAGCGAGTTTATCGACATCAGCCTGACTTCTGCCGCCAGCATCGCCGACCTCGCCATCACCTCCAGTGTCGATGGCTGGGCAGTAATCACCATCGACAGCACAGTGATCACTGTCGTGGGGGTGACAACGGCAAGTATCGATTCGAGTGACTTTATTTTCTAGCAACTAATATTTATCAATGGTCTGGAGATATGAAGCTGCGCACTCGCGCGGCGCGTAGCATCTTGAATAACCCATCACGTTGGGTTATTGTCATTTATGGTTACGATCTACCGGGCGCATGGGCTGCGCATCATCATCTTCACTGACGATCACGAACCCGCCCATGTGCATGTGTTCGGCGATGGTCATGCCAAGATTAACCTGATCGGACCTGACGGTGCGCCAGCCCTTGTCCTGGCTGAAAACATGAAGACCAGTGATCTGCGGCGCGCCATGCAGTTGGTCCGCGACCAGCAGGACGCGTTTCTTGCCAAGTGGAGGGAGTTCCATGGCTGATCTGACAGACACCGAAATCAACACTGCTCTGGAGCGGGGCAGAATTGCGCATCTTGTCGAGCCGCGCGCAACAGCAGCCCGCTATGATCGCAAGAGCGCGCGCATCATCGTCGAGCTGAACAACGGCTGCACCTTCGCTTTTCCGCCCCACCTCGCGCAGGGGCTGGAAACCGCCACGGATGATGAGCTTGCAACGGTGGAAATCCTCGGCGCGGGATATGGGTTGCATTGGGAAGCCCTCGATGCGGACTTCAGGGTGAGTGGGCTGCTGGCGGGGGTGTTTGGCACGAAAGCCTACATGGCGCGACGGGCAGGACAGGCCACATCGCCCGCAAAGTCGGCAGCAGCGCGGGCGAACGGTGCCAAGGGCGGCAGGCCACGCAAGCAGGCCTGACGGGCCTTGCTTACATCTCAATTGAGATACATAATTGAGCATCAATGGAGGACGCGCCATGCCCGCTCAAACATCAATGCTTCACATCCGCGTGGATGATCACCTGAAGGCACAAGCCGCCGATGCGCTGGCCGGTGTCGGCCTTACCCTGTCCGACGCCGTGCGCATTCTGCTGACCCGCGTTGCCGCTGAAGGCGGGCTGCCAGCCGGGCTGACGGCAGACCCAGACGCGCATGACGTATGGTTCCGCGCCAAGGTGCAGGAAGCATTGGCCGATCCACGGCCCGCAAAGCCGCATGACCAGGTGATGCGCGAGGCCCGCGCCCTGATCGACGGGAAACGCCGTGCCTGATCTCGAATGGAAGGCCTCGGCGGTCGCGGACCTGATGGCGATTGTCGATTACATTTCGGACGACAACCCCGATGCGGCTCTTGCCCTGATGGATGAAATCCAAGGCAAGGTTGAACAGCTCCCCGCACATCCAAAACGCTGCCGCCCTGGCCGCGTGAATGGGACGCGGGAACTGGTCGTGCGGCCGAACTACATCGTGGTCTATGCGGAAACCTCGGCGGTGGTCACGGTTCTGCGGGTGCTTCACGCCGCGCAGATGTGGCCCTGATCGGCCACCGACTGGTGATCCAAGAGGGCGCAGTGCCTCTGGCCCATGGCAATTAGCGGAGCGGCCCGAAGGGAATTGCCTAGTGGGTTGTCATTTCAAATGACAATTCTGCCCTTCCCGGCTATCCTGACCCTGCACCCCGCCGCGTAAATCTTTTGTCTTTTATCCGGCCTCATATGTCACAAGTCGTAAGTCTTATCTCTGATGTTCAAGGCCGCCATCCGCGTCAACAAGATCACCAGCATCGCCCAGTTGCGCGGTGCTACCCTCCATGCAGAACGCGGCGACGAGACCAGCCAAGCACGTTTGCGAGAAGGGGCTGAACCGGGCGCGGGGCTGGCATGGTCCAAAGCTGCCGAAAGCGACCGGGACTATCTCGCCGCCCTCAAAGCCCACAAGGCAGAGCTGGGGGCTGGCGAACGCAAAGGCGCGCCTCTCTGCATGCAGGCCCTTTGCGTGATCTCCCCCGAATGGGTGAAGGCGGCGGGTGATCTGCATGACCCCGACAATCCCCGCAACCGCGCCCTATTCGACCAGGCGAAGGCATGGGCGGAAAGCTGGGCCGGAAAGGGGGCAGTGTTCGGCGCGCGCCTCGATCTGGACGAGGCCGGCGGCGCTGTGGTGGATCTGATGATCTCGCCAGTGCGCACCAGCCGCGGCAAACCTGTGATCTCCACCCAGAAGGCCTTGGTCGAGCTGAAGGCCGCAACGGGGGAGCGGAACGAATATTCGGCGCTGCAAACGTCCTGGGCCGATTGGTCGCGTGAGCATCTGGATTCACAGATCGAACGGGGCACCCGCCGCGCCATCACCGATCGCCAGCACCTGACGCCAGAAACTTATGGTCTGGTGAAGGACAAGGCGCGCGCTGAGGCCCTCCAGGAGCACGACAAGGCCTCCGGGGTAGTCCGTGCCCTGCACAGCGCCTCAGGCATGCCTCCTGAGGCCATAGACGAGCTGCGCGACCTGTTGCTGCTCCAAAGGGAGATGCAGGCCCACAAGCGCGCTCCCAAGCAGTATGAGCCACCTATGAGCGAATACCTCATGGAAGGCCCAAACAACGTGGCACTGGCTCTATCCCGCGACAGTGATCCTTGGCCTCACATTGACAGAACGCGCCGGGACGCTGCGCGTGTGGTCGAGGCAGGCCGTCGCTTTGGTCTGGGCCAAGATGACGACAAGAAGGGCTACAAGGCGGGTCAGGATTTCTTCCCGGCCCTGATCGACCGCATGCACCTGACTGCCGTTCTGGCAAAATGCGGGGAGTTCTGCGCCCGTGCCGAAGCCTTCGTGAAAAACACCATCGCGCAGCTTCGCGGCCTCGATCAAAGCGCCCTGTTGGATCAGGACAAGCTCTGGCCGGAAAACGCCACGCATGCGGTGATGCGCAGCCGGATCAACTTGGAAATTCGCACCCCGGTTGCTCAGGTCGAACGGAAACCCGAAGTTGTGCAAGAACGGTCACAGCCAACCCCAAAGCCCGAACGGAAGCAGGAACGCGATACCGACTGGGAACTCTGATCTTCTCAGCAAATTCTGCAGTAGTCATGGGCGCAACCTTGCATGATTTGGAGATATTTTGGTCCCGTCGGAGGTTCAAAGTGGGGACTTATCCACAGGCCGCCCTTCTTTTCTATTTCTTCTTTTCTATTTCCACGCCCGCAAGCATCTGTTTCTAAATGAAAATCAGACCCAAAAGGAAGGGATTGCGGGTCTAGAGGAAGGGATTGCGGGTTAAAAGGAAGGGATTGCGGGTCTAGAGGAAGGGATTGCGGGTCAAAATGGGGCGTCCGCACATCGGGGAGTTGATAAGGGGAGGGCCTTCCCTTAAGCCTTCCTTATGGCTCAAAAACCCAAGCTTCCCGCCCGAACCCTCGACGCTGCCGCGTCCTTCCGTGACCACCCCGACGCCATCGTAGAGGCGGGCGAGATCGTGGGGATGCGGTTCCCGTCTGGTGGGCGGATGTCGCTGCGGGCGGCAAAGCTTTTTCATCTGCTGATCCAGTTCGCAGGGGCGAAGATAGCCGACCCCATGCAGCATCGGGTCGCATTGGCGACACTGAACGAAAGCTTCCACACATCTGCTGACGAGCTGGTGGAGCTGATTGACGAATTGCACACCACCACCCTTCGGATGCAGCTGACCGACGCCAAAGGGCGGCGCTACACCAAGTCAGGGCCGATCCTGTCGGACGTGGAACGCGAGGAAGAGACAGACGCACAGGCTGAGGTGCGGTTTGAGTTCTCCCCCGCCATGCGACAGGCCATAGCGAACAGCACGCATTGGGCCGTCATATCCCGGCGGGCGGTGTTGGCGTTTGAAAGCCGGTATGCCCTGCGCCTCTACACCATGCTTAGCCTTCGGGCGGGGCTTAGGAAGGCAACCGAACAGTTCTCCGAAGATGATCTGCGCGAACTGCTCGGCGTCCCCAGTGGCAAGCTCAAGCGGTGGCAGGACCTTAAGACTTGGGCCATTGAACCTGCGCTCGCTGAGGTTAACCACCTCACGGGGCTGGTCGCTGGGTATACGCCAATCAAGAGGGGGCGGCAGATTGTTGGGGTGACGCTGGTGTGGGGCGTGAAAGCCCATGACGACAGGGTGGCTGCAATGAAGGAACTGGAGCGGCCCAAGGTGGGTCGGAAATCTCGGCGTGACGGGACGACTGACGACCTAGTAGCATCCGATGACATGGCTCGGGTGGAACTTGCAGAGGCTCTTGCAAGAGTGGGCCGCAATGGCAAATGACGCCTCCGCGCATGAAGTGTTCGCATTAAAGTGCGAAATACCATAGAACGGTGCGCAACAGGCAAAATGACGCGGTACGCAACCCCATGCGATACACCCTTGGAACAGCGGCAAAGGCGACGGGCAAAGCAAAGTCCACGATCCTTAGGGCCGTTAAATCAGGCACAATAAGTGCTAAAAAGTCACCCGATGGCAGCTATGAGATAGAGCCTTCCGAACTACACAGGGTGTTCGAGCGAACCGGGTCGCAACCGCCAGCATCGAACGAGACGCAACCCCATGAAGAACAAGGCGCAACCCTTCGGTTTCGCTTGGAAATTATCGAGGCAGAGCGTGAGCGTGAGCGCACGCTTCTACAGGAAACCATCGCCGATCTGCGCGAAGACCGGGACAAATGGCGGCAGCAGGCAACTGCCCTGTTGGAGGACAATCGCCCCAAAGGATTTTTCAATCGGCTGTTCGGGCGCTAATCAGATCAAATGCGCCTATCCACACCAGCGGGCTGACCGTCCGCACCAAGCCTGGTCAAGAAACCATCCTCAGACAAGCGCGCGATGGACTTGCCCCCGAAAGTGAAATCCTGCGCCACGAACGAAACCTTGCCGCCTTCTTGGCTGTAGATGGGGCCAGACGTGCTGAAGGTTTTGGAAAGAACTGCTTTCAGAACGAATAGATCCATTTCTGCCGCTTTCTGGCTGTCAGCATACATGGCGCTCAGCTGACCGGTCTTAACATCCCCATAGAATGCCGCGACTTCAGGCTTGCCTAGGCTCTGCGCCTCAAAAGAGCTAGATTTGATGATGCTAGCGTTCGAGCGCATGCTGCTGACGAGATACTCCAGATATGCGGCAGCCTCATCGGCAGTGCCAAACGATGGGACCGCGAAATTACCTGATTGCGCCTTGGCATAGGCCCCGAGCGCCCCCTCATTCACTTTGCGTCGGAAGCCATTCTCCTGCTCGAACTGCTGTTCCTTGGCCTCTCGTGCGGCAAAAGC
>CASBQE010000152.1 GCA_949127665.1 Synechococcales cyanobacterium PMM_0083 | reverse complement strand
GTGAAATCTTTTAGTTTTTCCTGGAGGGCTTTTTGAGAGAGGAGGATAGGGAATGGCGAGTAGCGAGCGGCTGGACTGGCTTCAGCATAGTGAACACCTGAAAGGCTGAGGGCGAGGGTGGTAAGGCTGAGTCTAATCAAGCGGCGGCGCATTGGTTCTGTTTCCAATGAGGAACTGTACTATTATCAGGTTTCGGGGCTGCGATCGCGTTTCAGGATGCTGAACTCGCACAGCAATTTTTCTTATTCGTTTATGGCACACCGATTATGAATCGTCTCGTGATTCTGCACAGCAGGTTTCTCGCGGTCATGATATTTCTTGGATGGCTATTGGGTGCAACGGCGGCTCAGGCGGCGAACGAAGGTCAGGTGAAGCGGCTGAAAGAAACGCGCCAGTGCGAAGGCTGCGACCTAGTGAATGCGAATTTGCGCGGCTTCTTTTTAGAGCAGGCAAATTTGAAGGGAGCCAATTTGCGAGGAGCCAATTTGAATGGGGCAAATCTAAAAGGGGCGTTTCTAAAACAGGCGAATCTGAAAGGGGCAGATTTGCGGAATGCCAATTTGGACGATGCCAACCTAGAAGCCGCTTTTTTGGAAGGCGCACGGCTGAAAAACACAACGATTAGCGATCGCACGATTCTCGCACCGAAATGGCAACTGGTGCGATCGTTGGTGAATCAGGGGAGTGGCGATCAAGATTTGAAAGCAGCCGATTTGAAACAGGCAAACCTCGCCGGGGCAGATCTGCGGAATGCCAAATTAGCAGGTGCCAACCTAGCGGAAGCCAACGTCGAAGAGGCAATGGTCAGCGGTGCCAATCTCAGCAAAACGAACCTGCAAAAATCCAGCTTTTTTCTCAGCGATCTCCGTACCGCAAACCTGAGTGAAGGGAACCTGAAGCAGAGCAGTTTTCGCTCTGCCGATCTGCGGGGTGCAACCCTAGAAAAAGCCGACCTCAGCCAAATTGATCTGACCAACGCCTACCTGCAAACGGCAAATCTCAGCAGCGCTACTTTAAATAGCGCCAACCTGACCAAAGCCCAACTCGCCAATGCTAACTTCACCCAGGCCAAGCTCCGCAACGCCAACCTATTCACCGCTGATTTGCGAGAAGCAACCCTGACCCAAGCAGAATTCACGGGTAGCAACCTGAATGGTGCAGACCTCAGCCGTGCAGATCTAAGTAGAGGCAGCTTGCAAGGCACCCGGCTAGAGGGAATCCGCCTTCAAGGGATGACCCTCAAGGGGGCGAAGCTGAGCAGCTTGAATTTAAAAGGAGTAGACTTGAGCGGCAATGATCTACGAGATGCCGACTTGAGTAATACCAATCTCAGCGAAGCTTCTTTGAAAAACACCAATCTCAGCAGCGCTATCTTGCAGAGTGCCAATCTCAGCAAGGCAGATTTGAACGGCGCAAACCTGCGGGGTGCCATCTTAATCCAAGTGAATCTTAGCGGTGCCAATTTAATCAATGCCGATCTGAATGGTGCCCTGTTGGAAGGTGCAAGGATGTGTGATGCCACCATGCCCGATGGACGCAAGGTGAAATGCTAGCGAAAGGTGTGGCATTTGAAATCTAAATCCGTGAATAGTCAGGCTGCTTGTGACCTAACTGCCTGTTCCCATGTCATTATTCAGCCCTTAGCGCTAGTCCCTAAATGCCTGGAATTTCAGACACATCGCACACCAGCTCTTCAACGGAAAAATTAGTCACGGCTTGCCACTCTGCCATCGTGAAGTGATAACCGTGGCTTTCAGCTAACTGCACCAACTCAGCTAAATCAGGCGCTGAATTGAGTAGATCGCGCAAATTTGGATCTTCCTGCACTGCCCTAAACAGGCGCGTAACTTCTTGCTGTGCCATAATAATTCTTTAACCTTTAACCGCATGGCTTGACTTGCACTAGGATAACAGACGGGCTACAGCAGAGTGGGAAGGAGGGAAGTTTTGTTCGCGCAGCGTCTTCTAAGAAACTTGAGGCAGTTCTTGGTAAGGGACTACCTCAAAGCCCAGCGGCTTGGCTCTGTGTTGGAGGTTTTTGAGAACCCGCTGTTGATACTGCTGCTCATAGGCATCGGCTCCAACATCCATAAACGCCTCGGCAGTGTTTCATAAGCGATAAAAAATCCGAGCTAATTTGTGGGCGGCTGCAATGTTGGCTCTTGGCAAACCTAAGCGCTGGCGAATTCGGCGATAGAAAGCACCCAGGGCGATATGACTATTAGCCAGAGATTGAGCGGCGATGACAAAGGAGTTCCCGGCTCGATTGACCACTTTGCGAGTTTTGGAACTGAGGACTTTGCCGCCGCTAATCTTGCTGCCGGGGGGAAGTCCCAAGCAAGAGGTGAGGTGTTTGACCGTCGAGAACCCAGGCGGGTCTAAACCCACTTCTGAAAGAATGGTTTGAACCGTCAGAGCCTCCAACCCATCAATTTGGGTAAAGTCCACCCCACTGATGCGATAAAGGTGGGAACGCAGGTCAAATAAATTTAGGAGCATTGCGACTCGGCTTCTTTCCCTTCGCTCTGAGCGCCAATGGGGATTGCTCCTCACTTTTGGTCTCAAATCCAGATAAACACTGCTCAATAGACCTCTTGCGTGAATGTAGGTAAGCAGCAAGAACTAGGTGAAGGAGGAGGAATTATGACCTAAGAGCAACTTAGCTAACTTAAACCCGGCGCTTTCAAACGTCGATGTGGCGTTCACCTTGAAACGTTTGAGCAAAGGGTAAGCTGATGTGCATTCAAGTTGCATAAAATCGGGCTTGAAACCCACACAGCGAGGGGATCGGCTTGGAAAAATAAATGACGATTAGCTTAGCAATATTGCGTCCTGCTCAGTGCCGTAGGGGAAAACGGGCTGGACAGTGCAAATTAAGCGTGGAAGACCAATTATTGGTCGTAATTGAATACTGGAGAGAATACCGGACACAGTTTCATACCGCCACCACATGGGAGTTGAGCGAGTCAGCCGTATGTCGATTGATTCAAAAGGTGGAAGAATTATTGATCAAATCAGACCCGTTTCGGCTACCCGGCAAAAAACAACTCTACTAAAATGCCAGTATTTGGATCGAAATCGACGCAAGCGCTCTGGGTTGCGATTCAACCTGATTGCAGCGATCGTCAACTTTGAACTTGCACTCTCTCCTTAATTCACGCGAGAGGTCTAATATTGGACAATTCTAACGACCATTGCACACCACTCTAAATCTAGCCTCTTGGACTTCCGCAAAACCTCAAGCCATCGAGCGCTGACTGCTCTACTTTAGATGCAGCACGGTCGATTCTGCCATTCATTCCTCTGGAATAAGTTTTCAGGACTGCTTAATACTCACATGCAAGAAATATAGATCTAAAAAACAGGCTCACATCATTATCTGACGTGAGCCTGTTTGAATGTATAAACCTGGCATCGAGCTATTTTTGCAAGACGCAACCGTCTAACTATCTTTGCCGCAGAAGCGTTTCACAACTG
>CASBQE010000151.1 GCA_949127665.1 Synechococcales cyanobacterium PMM_0083 | reverse complement strand
CTGGTGTGCGTTTCTACTTACCCTAACTCCATGCAGCTATTGCGGCGCGGCGGACGCATTGCTGGCTATATGAACGCACCGCTACTAGCCGTGTTTGTGGCAAGTCCCGATCGCTTTCTCACCAAACAGGAGAGCCTGCATGTTGAAACCTGCGAGAAACTTTGTCGAGAGTTTAGCGGTGAATTTTTGCGGGTGAATAGTCCTGACGTGGCACAGGCGATCGCTCAAGTTGCCAGCGATCGCCACGCTACTCAAATTGTGATTGGTGAAAGTCAGCAGTCTGGCTGGAAGCGGTTGATCAAAGGTTCGTTCACCCAACGACTGATGAAGCTAATTCATAAACAGAATATTGATTTGCACATCATCGCTACAGAAAAGTGACCAAAAATTTGTAAGGGCGTAGCATTCCGGCAAAATTCTTTGCAACCTATCAAAGATTCTCTACCGAATGCTACGCCCCTATGTCTTACCACCATGCCCTTTTGGGAAGATTAACCACCCGCGATCGCAGGAATAATACTGACTTCATCGCCATCGGTTAGCGCGGTGTTAATTCCATCCAAAAAGCGAATATCTTCGCTATTGACATAGAAATTGACGAAACGACGCAGTTCACCTTGATCGTCACACAAGCGCCCTTTAATACCCGGACAATTGCTTTCTAGTGACTCCAACAGTTCGGCAACGGTGGTGCCACTACAATCAACCGTAGCCTTGTCGTGCGTCAGTTTTTGTAGCGGAGTGGGAATGAGAACTTTGATAGACATGAGAAGTTAATCAAGTAGTGGATATGGAAAAAAGACGAAACTAAATCGAAACCTGCTGCCACTCTAGGCGATCAAGAGTTTGGGCACGCTCAAACGCCCGTTCAAAGCTGTCGAGTTTCGGTTCGATCGTAAACGGTTCACCGATGTAGCCTTGAATCGCTTCTTGGGTCTTCAGCCCGTTTCCGGTAATGTAGACAACGGTGGTTTCATCGGGATTGATTTTGCCTGCTGCTACTAGCTTTTGCAAAACGGCGATCGTCGTGCCGCCTGCGGTTTCGGTGAAAATGCCTTCGGTTTCTGCCAATAGCTTAATGCCGTCAATAATTTCAGCATCGGTCACCGATTCGATGTTGCCGTTAGTTTTGCGGGCAATGTCGATCGCGTATACACCATCGGCAGGATTCCCAATTGCCAAAGATTTAGCGATCGTGCTGGGCTTGACTGGGTTAATAAAGTCGCGTTCTTCTCGGAATGCTTGAGCGATGGGAGAACACCCTTCTGCTTGGGCACCACTAAAGCGAACGGGCTTGTCTTCCACTAAGCCCACTTCGACAAATTCGCGGAAACCCTTATAGATTTTGGTGAACAAGGAACCCGATGCCAGCGGCGCAACAATGTGGTCGGGCAGTTGCCAGCCGAGTTGTTCTGCGACTTCAAAGCCCAAAGTTTTGGAACCTTCCGAATAATAAGGACGCAGGTTGATGTTGACGAAACCCCAGCCGTGAGTGTTTGCCACTTCGGAGCAGAGGCGGTTCACCTGGTCATAATTGCCTTTGACTGCCATCACAGTTGGGTTATAGATCAAGGTGCCCATAATCTTCGCGGCTTCCAAATCCGCCGGAATGAAGACACAGCATTCTAACCCAGCATGAGCCGCGATCGCGGCAGTAGAATTTGCCAAATTGCCGGTACTGGCGCAAGAGACCGTCGTGAATCCCAATTCTTGAGCGCGAGTCAGCGCCACAGATACCACCCGATCCTTGAAGCTCAAGGTGGGCATATTGACCGCATCATTTTTGATGTACAGATTTTTCAAGCCCAAGCGCCGCGCCAACCGTTTTGCCTGCACCAAGGGAGTCATGCCCGTGCCGACATCAATCGGGGTGTTGGTTTCTACGGGCAAAAAGGGACGATAGCGCCAGATGGAATGGGGACCTGCCGCGATCGTTTCACGAGTGACCGTGCGGCGAAGTTGATCATAATCATAGGCAACTTCCAGAGGACCAAAGCAGTATTCGCAGACGTGCATGGCTTTGAGTTCATACTCAGTGCTGCATTCCTTACATTTTAAAGCGCGGAATGTTGCAGAAGATTGAGGTGGAACTGAGGTTGGGCGAGTGGCTGCTTGCGTCATGGGTGAAATGCCTACGATGGAATTGTTGGTGAGCTTTAACGTTTTTTGCAAAAATTATTTCTTAGTTGATTTGGATAGTAACACTCGCAGTTGAACAGGTCAAACATACCCGACTTATTTAGTCGGGATTAATAAAAATGGCTCTTTTCGCCAGTCGTCGCGCTAAGCTCTAAACAAGTAGACAAGGGAACCATCGATATGCGATCGCCAGAACAGCCACTCCAACAGCGACGAAAACTTGTGAAGGTAGTGACAGTGGGATTTTCACTGCTTTTAGTGCCGTTGATTTTGCTGCTGTTAACGACGGTGCTGCCCGCGCAAGCCGCCACGCCAAAACACTACACCGAGCTAACCTTTCCACCCCTGCCAGAGTTGAAAGTGCCTCCCTATGAGCGGTTTCAGCTTGCAAACGGCATGGTGGTGTATTTGATGGAAGATCATGAGCTGCCGCTGGTAGGTGGAACGGCGATTATTCGCACGGGCGATCGCCTGGAACCTACTGCTCAAGTGGGCTTGGCGGATCTGACGGCAACCGTGATGCGCACGGGGGGCACGGCGGCTCAATCGGGCGACGACCTCAACCGATTTTTGGAACGTCGAGCGGCTTCTGTGGAGGCTGGCATGGGCGATTCATCGGGCAGTGCGGGGTTTAGCGGCTTGACTGAAGATTTGGAAACCGTGTTTGGACTGTTTGCTGAGGTAATCCGCAATCCGGCGTTTCCCGAAAGCAAGCTGAATCTAGCGAAAACTCAACAGCGAGGCGCGATCGCTCGGCGAAACGATACTCCTGGCAGCATTGCAGGGCGCGAGTTTGGTAAACTGCTCTATGGCAGCACCAGTCCCTACGCTCGCACCGTGGAATACGCCACGTTAGACAGCATTGCCCGTGACGATTTAGTCCGCTTTCATCAACAATATTTTTCGCCCAAAAATACAATGCTAGGGATCGTCGGCGATTTTAACCCCGCCAAAATGCGATCGCTAATTGAAGCAAAATTTGGCGACTGGAAACCGATTGCTGTAGAGAAATCCACCATTCCCTCAGCATCTCAGGCAAATCAAGGCGGCGTATTTTTGGTGGATCAACCTCAACTGACTCAAAGCAGCGTGCAAATTGGGCACTTGGGCGGACAGTTGAACAGCCCCGATTATGCAGCGCTCTCGGTGATGAATGGCGTGTTGAATGGCTTTGGCGGACGCTTGTTTAACCAGGTGCGATCGCGTCAAGGCTTGGCATACACCGTTTACGCCGCTTGGCGACCCAACTACGATTATCCTGGAACCTTCATCGCCGGGGGGCAAACCCGCTCCGATGCCACGGTGCCATTCATCCAAAGCGTTCTCGCAGAAATCGACAAAATCCGCACCCAGCCCATTACAACGACAGAGCTTGCCTACGCGAAAGATACGGTACTCAACTCATTTATTTTCAACTTCCAAGATCCAGGGCAAACTCTGGCTCGCCTGCTGCGCTATGAATATTTTGGCTACCCCAAAGATTTTATTTTTCAATATCGCCAGGGAGTCGAAGCTACGACTGTGGCAGACGTACAGCGAGTTGCCCAGACTTACCTTAAACCCGAAAAGCTCGTGACTTTAGTCGTCGGAAGTTCCGCCCAAATCCAGCCGCCCCTGTCTAGCTTGAGCGCAGATACCAAAGTGACGGCGATCGACGTGGCAATTCCGCCGCCCAAAAAAGGATAACCGTTGAGATTTGCCAAAATGTCGTAGGTCGAGCCTATTGTGCGAACTGACAAGTCAGCGCTTGCGCTATCGTGGTTAGTCTCAAGGGTGGTGCAAAGACGCGATCGCCCCATACTTCGCCACAATAGAGATAAGTACAAGACATCAGCGGAACCTCCCATGATTGCCACCCCCCAATCTCTAGCGATGAGTATTGCCGAATATCTAGAATGGGAACCGCTCCAAGAACTCCGCTACGAATATATCCACGGCACCGTTGTCGCCATGACCGGGGGCAGCATCCCCCACAACGATATCGCCCTCAACCTCTATCGCGCCCTCTACCCACAGGTTCAACCCAACGGCTGCCGGATTAACGTCGCCGATGTCAAAGTCGAAGTCAGCAGCAGTAGTCCCTACTACTATCCCGATATCGTTGTCACCTGCGACCCACGCGACCTCACTGCCCGCAAATTGCTGCGTCACCCCAAGCTAATTGTCGAAGTCCTGTCTCCCGGCACAGAAGCCAAAGATCGAGGCGAAAAATTTGCCCATTATCGCTCCAGCCCCACCCTAGAAGAATACGTTTTGATTGAATCGGAGAAAATCGGCGTGGACTGTTATCGCCGGGGAGAAGGCAGGTTATGGCTGTACTATCCCTACACAGTAGGAGATATGATCACTTTAGAAAGCGTCGATTTTAGCTTTCCGATCGCGCTTCTCTACGAAAATGTCACCTTTGAGGAAGCAGAATAGAGACGCTCGATACCAATGGTTTGTAGTTTTATGGTTTTATGCGCGATGACAATAGCCCTTACTTGCGTCCCAGCAACTTATCGCGCAGATGTTTGATTTTGTCGCGAAACTCAGCGGCTTTTTCAAACTCCAGTTTCTTCGCCGATTCTTTCATTTGAGCTTCCATTTGCACGATGATATCCGGGATATTTTCCATCGGAATATCGCTGGCGTGGGTGTAAACCTCTTCCAGTTCATTGGCTTTGAGTCGGCGAGAGACATCCAAAAATTTGAGGATGGAGTTGTTTTGCCGTTTGATAATGGAGTAAGGCGTGATGCCGTTGTCTTCGTTATGTTTGTGCTGAATGGCGCGGCGGCGTTCGGTTTCAGAGATTGCCTTTTCCATGCTCTTGGTCATATTGTCGCCATACAAAATCGCCTTGCCGTCTACATGGCGCGCCGCTCGTCCGATCGTTTGGATCAGCGATCGCTCTGCCCGCAAATAACCTTCCTTGTCTGCATCCAGAATTGCCACCAGGGAAACCTCCGGCAAATCCAGCCCTTCCCTCAGCAAGTTCACCCCAATCAGCACATCAAAATCCCCTTCCCGCAGCCCTTGCAAAATTTCAATCCGCTCAATCGAGTTGATTTCTGAATGCAAATAGCGCACCCGAATGCCGCGCTCCTGAAAATATTCCGTTAGATCTTCCGCCATTCGCTTAGTCAGCGTCGTCACCAACACCCGCTCATCTTTGGGCACCCGCTCCTGGATTTCGCCAAACAAATCATCCACCTGCCCTTGAGTCGGACGGACAAAAATTTCTGGGTCAAGCACACCCGTTGGACGAATGATTTGATCGACAATGTGGTCTTCGGAGATTTCTAGTTCCCACTCGCCCGGTGTGGCAGAGACAAACACGCACTGGTTCACTTTCTCCCAAAATTCCTCGGCTTTGAGGGGGCGATTATCGGCGGCACTGGGCAAGCGAAACCCATGTTCAATTAGTACCCCTTTACGGGCTTGGTCGCCGTTATACATGGCGCGTAGTTGAGGAAGAGTGACGTGGGATTCGTCAATCACCAACAGCCAATCTTTAGGGAAATAGTCGAGCAGGCATTCGGGGGATTCTCCAGCTTGCCGTCCGGCGAGGTGCCGCGAATAGTTTTCGACCCCGTTGCAAAAGCCCACTTCTCGCAAAATTTCCAGGTCGTAACGAGTGCGCTGTTCGAGTCGCTGTGCCTCCAATAACTTGCCGTGAGTTTCTAAAAACAGCAGGCGATCGCGCAGTTCTTTTTCAATATCATCGCAGGCTTCCTTCAGCCGATCTTCTGGCGTAACAAAGTGACGAGCGGGGTAAATGTTCACGCCTTCCATGCTTTGTAACGTGGTGCCTGTGACCGGATCGATGTAGCGGATCGCTTCAATCTCATCGCCAAAAAACTCGACTCGAATGATCCGATCTTCGTAAGCGGGACCAATTTCCAGCACATCGCCCTTAATCCGAAAGCGACCGCGCCCTAGCTCCAAATCATTGCGGGTGTACTGCACCGAGATCAAATCGCGGATCGCCCCCCGCAGGTTGACTTCTTCCCCAACTCGCAGAGAAATCGCCGCTTTCAAATACTCCGAGGGAATGCCCAAACCATAGATGCAGCTAATCGACGCAACCACAATCACATCTCGCCGCTCGAACAGCGATCGCGTTGCCGAGTGCCGCAGCATGTCAATTTCTTCGTTAATCGAGGAGGTTTTGGCAATGTAGGTATCGCTAACGGGAATGTAGGCTTCAGGCTGATAGTAGTCGTAATAGCTGATGAAGTATTCAACCGCATTGTCGGGAAAAAACTCGCGCAACTCATTGCACAATTGCGCCGCCAGAGTTTTATTGTGCGCCAAAACCAATGTTGGTCTGCCCAATGTGTCAATCACCCGCGCCATGGTGTGGGTTTTGCCCGTGCCGGTTGCGCCCAGCAAAGTGGTGTAGCGATTGCCAGCATTGATCGAATCCAGAATCTGGGCGATCGCTTTGGGCTGGTCGCCTGCTGGCTCAAACGGGGCTTGAATGTCGAACTGCGCCATCGTTCAAAAAATTCCCAAACTAGCGGTGAAACTGAAAAATGCGATTCCCTGAGGGATCGTGAAACGAATCGCGCT
>CASBQE010000150.1 GCA_949127665.1 Synechococcales cyanobacterium PMM_0083 | reverse complement strand
TAGCGGTGACGCGGAAGAAGAGACAGAGGAAGATTACGAAGAATCAGAAGAGGAATAAAAGTCTTTAAACCGGATTGCGACACGCTCAATCCTCAATTGTTGAAGGTTGAGCGTAGTCGAAACCTGTCTGGTCGGCACACTATATAACCAGCAAATTCCTTAAGAGGATGTTTTAAAAGGGATGACCTGTAGAATTCAGCACTCGGAGATCCCCCCTAGCCCCCCTTAAAAAGGGGGGAATCCGCTCTAAATCCCCCTTAAAAAGGGGGATTTAGGGGGATCTCTCACGTTTCGCTACCCATCACCAGACTTTTAAAACATCCTCTAAGACTGTTTTCTTTACTCCTTCAGAGTTCTGACCGTGAGAATCTGTGGTGGGGTGGAGTCGGGAGGATAGAGAAAATCGAATTGGACGAGGCGACGATCGCCCGGTTTCATGGTCATCACGGCTAAGGGTTCGCCCTGCTGTCCGCGTCGCTGCACCAGATGCACATAGCGAGTTTGGGGAAGGCGGCGATCGTCGGTATAGCGCAGCCGCACGGTTCCTCGAAAAAAGACTTGACGCGGTAAGGGTTCCAAAAACCGTAGATTTCCATCCTTAGGTTGGTCTTCCTTGATTGGCGTTTCCAGCATGACTGCCACGGTTTGGGTTTGATTGCTAAGATTTTGCAAGGGCAGCGTCAGGTTATATTCGATCGCGTAATTGCCGTGCGCTTGATAAGCCGTATCGGGGTAACGCGCTACCATCCGTGCGGTTTGGTTTTGCCCCGTGCCCAAAGTGCCGCGTAGCAAGGTACTCAGCCCATAGGAAAAAGCTTGTCCCGCTTGGGGAATGGTGAGCGACCAAGTTGCCGGATTGTTGAGTTGAATGCCGGGAGGATCAACAATCTGAGTGATCCAACGCGATCCTTTTGCCACTCCTGCGACTCGACCGTAAATAATCTGTCCCTTTTGTTGCTCAGGTGGTGTCGGTGTTTTGTCGCGAGGTTCTGCTAGTTTGCCAGAATCTACTACTGCCTGCCATTCTGCGATCGCGGGGGGGCGTTCTGTGCCATTGGCATCAGTGGGAGCAAATAGCGCCAAACTCGCAGCAAACACAGGGGCATTGCTGGAGAGGCGCATCAGGGTCGATCGCCCATTGATTGGCGGCTGTAGCTCCTTCACCGGAATCGGCAGATTCAGCAACATTCGACTTTGACCGGGCGGAATCACAATCTGAGCCGGAAAATCGGGCGATCGGTTCCGGCGCAAAATATCCAGCATGGCGCGGCTCCCCGGTCCCGCAAACACCGTGCCCAGTGGATTATGCACATAAGCAGGCAGGTCGATAAAGGGCGCGTCGGGCTGGCTCAAATAGCTGGCGGCTTGCAAAATATCCACCGTCACGGGTTTGCCACCGGGATTGTGCAGCAGCACACCGAGATACAGCGTCCTCAAGTCATCCGCTGTTTTAGCTTTGGCAATGTGGTGGGCAAATACATCAAATCGCCCTTGCAATGGCAGATTCAAATGAGCGGCGGGGGTGCGCTTGCCAACGGGCGGAAAGGTAGACAGCAAGATGCCTTCGGTTTGGACTAACTCCGGGCTGTTGCTGTTAAACACCAACACAGAATCTAACTTTCCGGGCAACACGCGCACGACTTGGGGCACTTTGACTTCTTTGGAAACCGGAGCAGGAGTTGCTTGGGCAAGCAGGACGGCAGATAAAATCGACAGCATAAACACGGGTGATAGAAGGATACAAATTAACTAGACGCTACGGGTTGAAGCAGTCTCAAAATAGTTGAAAAATCTTGGACGATCGCATCCAAATTCCCAGGGTTTAACGGAGGCACATGCACAAACAAACATTGAGTTTTAAGTTGATTTAACTGAATATATTGGAGGACTGAATAGTACAAATAGTTGCAGACAAAGCGTCCGGTGTTGTGGCTAATCGTTGTAGTTTGGGTCTGTTCAACTAATGGTTTTAGCAGAATGCTGGTGTAGAGAATGTCGCCCTGATGTTTGCCGTTGGCTTCGACGGTGAGGTGCGATCGCTTTTCTGCCATGCCACAGCAAACAATCAGATCGGGCTGCAATGTTTCAACCACCGCCAGCACTTTTTCGGGGGCAAGCTGAAAATCGACCGGAATATTTCGAGCTAGGTGCGTGTGTCGCGGTAGTAATTTACGCTGCATCAATTCGGCAATCAAATCATCTGATGAGTTAGAGGATTGAGTCGGTTTCCAGGTGTCGAAGGTTGTAATCAGAGTGGACATTGGGCGGTGATTAGAAGATAGTTTTGAGTTTTGTTCGCGTAGCGTCTCCGTAGGAGATGTTTTGAGTTTTGAGTTTTGAGTTTTGAGTTTTGAGTTTTGAGTTTTGAATTGGGAGCTAAGAGTTTTGATGTGATTTTGAGTTCCAAACCAACGAAGCAATAGCGTTTTTAGAGAATCATTGATCGCATTTCAACTTTAAACTGGTGTGAGCATCCTTTGATTGGGAGATCGCGAGTGCTGCCTGGTTTCATCGCCAAGGAAAGCAAGAGTTTGTTATTCAGATTACAATTCTACTGACGAAGGTCACAAAGGATGCAAGAAATGCCGACGATCGCCGTGGTGGATTATGACATGGGCAATCTACACTCTGCCTGCAAAGGGCTGGAGAAAGCAGGCGCAACCCCCCACATTACCGATTCGCCGATCGCCATTGATCAAGCAGACGCGATCGTGTTGCCCGGTGTGGGCGCTTTTGATCCGGCAATCCAACATCTGCGATCGCGTCAGTTGGAAGCGCCGATTAAACGGGCGATTGCCAGTGGCAAGCCTTTTTTGGGCATTTGTTTGGGCTTGCAAATCTTGTTTGACTTCAGCGAAGAAGGACAGGAACCGGGTTTAGGGATTATTTCAGGCACCGTCCAACGCTTCACCCACGAACCCGGCATCACCATTCCCCATATGGGCTGGAATCAGTTGGACTTTACCCAGCCAGAGATTGCGATTTGGCAGCAGCTTCCCGCGCATCCCTGGGTTTATTTCGTCCATTCCTACTACGTTACGCCGATTGATCTCGCGCTGCAAGCCGCCACCATTACCCACGGCAGCCAAACCGTCACCGCCGCGATCGCCCATGACAACCTGATGGCAGTCCAATTTCACCCCGAAAAGTCCTCGACGGATGGGCTGCAAATCTTAGCAAATTTTGTCAAATTAGTTGAAAGCGGTCAGCGGTCAACCATTGGCGACCCGATCGCAGCGATTAAATGACTCTGCGCATCTATGGCAATCGCGCCCTCAAAACCCTGTCTGGCAAAGATACTCGCCCGACTCAATCTATGGTGCGAGAAGCGTTGTTTAATAGGTGGCAGAGTGCGATCGCTCAGTGTCGTTGGCTGGATCTGTGTGCTGGCACGGGTGCCATGGGCGCAGAAGCGCTGTGTCGCGGAGCTTCCACCGTCGTAGGCATCGAGCAATCGTCCCGCGCTTGGTCTGTGATTGAGCAAAACTGGCAGCAGGTCGCAGCAGAGGGGCAAACGTTTCAACTAATTCGGGGCGATGTGATCAAAAAAATTCCCACCTTAACGGGACAGCAATTTGATCTGATTTATTTTGATCCGCCCTATGTCAGCGAGTTATATCAACCCGTGCTAGAAGCGATCGCAGATTACAACTTGCTGTCTGTACAGGGCGAATTGGCGGTAGAACATAATCCCAAGCGATCGGATTTTTCTACCCCGGCGACCTTAGAAGTGTGCCGTCAAAAAAACTATGGAAATACGGCATTAACGTTTTACCAACTAAAAAATTGAGTCAAGCGATCGTCAAAATCGAGTTTAATCATCTAAAAAATTGAGTAGGTTTAGCGAAAATTTTATACCAAATTAAACTAGAGCAGTTACAGATTAGATAAACTCCAGGGGTGTCGAGATGAGGTCTAATGATGACTGGAGTGAGTGCGATCGCACTCAGGGAAAGTCTTGACGAGTGGGGTGAGCGTTTACGACAGGTTGAACAGCCAATCCTCAAAGAGCGATTGCAAGTGTTGTACTGGCTGAAACAAGCGCAAGCACCGAGTGTTAGCCAGATTGCGGTTGTAATTGATCGTCTAAAGCGGCGTAAATTGTTCAACCATTTTATTAGTCCACAAATACTGCGATCGCGGTTCGTCGTTTGTCTGTGCAAGATTATCACCGGATGGCAGAATCCGGGATTTTGCAGCCCGATGAACGGATTGAATTACTAGAAGGACAAATTATCCAAATGGCAGCCAAGGGAACGGCTCACAGTGCAGCAGTTAGTCGCATTGAAAGTGTGTTGAGAGCGCGTTTGGCTGGCGAGGTTTTGCTGCGTTTTCAAGATCCGGTACGGCTTAACGATTATTCTGAGCCAGAACTGGATGTGGCGGTTGTGCATCCAGATCCACTCTATTATGAAGACCACCATCCCAACCCATCTGAGGTTTATCTACTGATTGAAGTTTCTGATACAACGCTCAAGTTTGACCGTGAGACGAAAGCTCCGGCTTATGCCTGCTCCGGCATCACCGAATATTGGGTATTGGATGTCAACGATCGCAAACTGCATGTCTATCAAGTTCCCAGTGCAGAGGGGTATCAAAGTGAAACGATTTTGTCAGCAGGTTTGACAGTGGCACCTCTGGCGTTTCCAGATTGTGTAATTGCAGTGAGAGAGTTGTTGCGATCGCAGGCTTAACCGTAAATGAATCCAGCACCTGCGATCGCGGATGTCATCGGGTTGAAGCCGTGAACGCGATCGCCCTTGTTTTCATGGGAACACTAAACTGCTTGAGCATTAGCAGTGGTTGCAGACGGCTCATCAGATCCCGCTTTCAAGCGACTGACGCTGCTGCGGCGAATCCGCTCACTTTTACGCACACCGCCTGCCCTTTCGTATTCGGAGCTGTTTTTGCCATATTTAAACGCAACGCCAATTAACATCTGGTCGGCAAGGTCGCCCAGGCTTTTTTCCAGCGTTTCAATTTCCGTTTTGGAGGAATCGATGATGGCGAGAGCAGTATTGTAGGAGTCGATCTTAGTGCGGAGTTGTTCGATCTGAGCGGTGAGGTTGGCTAAGCTGCGGGTGTCGCCAAAGTCCAGGGTTGGATTAACGGCTTTTAAACCAGCGGAGCGCAGTTCCGCTTTTTCGAGTGTGCGAGAGGTACGTTTTTTGCGGGTCATAAAGCGAAGCCCTGATGTGGGTGGATGAAACCAGCATGGCTGATGCGTCACCGCTTTGAGTTCAGGGAACCGCACAGAAAAGACGTGTTTTCTCGATGAAGTGGGTTGAGTCAGCCGATGATTGCACGGGCGTGGTGTACGGATGTGGTTGTTTGAGTCTTTGCAAGCTAAATAAACCGTTTGCTACTCGGTTTTTCTGAGTTTGTGGAGGGTGCGATCGCGCTTACGCACTTTACCGCAGCTTTACGGTTACTCAGAACCACGTCACCGTTAGTCACGATCGCTTCACTATTCCTAACGACCGTTTGTGTGGAAGTAAGGACAATTTGAGTGGACGTAAAGACAAGTTGTGTGGAAGTAAGGACAACCTTTGTATGAGTAACAACAGGTTTTGCGTTGTTGATGATCGTTTAAGTGGACGTTAGAAATGATTGAGTTGAGCTTACAGGCAGGAGCGATCGCTCACATACCATGACTCTGCTGGTGATGCCCAGATAAATTCTGTGGGGATGAGCCGGACGAGTCTTCGGCGAACCTACCAAACCATCCGGCTCGGTTTTATTTTCGGATAGGGTTGTCCTCATCACCGGAGCAGACTGGACTCCCTGGTGTACGCCCGATCGAATCCCTTCGACCAGTTCTGACGAGGTGGGAGTACTCACGCCAAACCGCAAACCACCCGCAAACCAATGTTGTTGTTCTGATTGTCGGGATTGTTGTAGTTGCGATAGGCAGACCGACAGTTCACGGGATTGTTGTTCCAGGAACCGCCGCGCATCAGCTACGGGATCTGCCCCAGTTCAGCCCACCCGTACAACCAGGTGTCTGAACCCCTGAACCATACCACAAGACCCAATCTCGTTCGATTAAGCTTTATCTGGTATCCCAGACCTCGGAGATTTCCAAAAACCTCCGAGGTCTAAACGTGGTCGAAGCAGCGTGAAAAATTTTTAAGCGCTTCGCGCGGAAGAAGGGTAAAGAAAAGAGAATAGAGGGTAAAAGGGCAAAAGAGCAAAGGGTAAGGAAGTCCTCACGCCAAACCGCAAACCACCCGCAAACCAAAGCCGTTGAACTGACGGTCGGGAGTGATGAAGTAGCGATAGGCAGACCGACAGAGCACGGGATCGAGGTTCCAGGAACCGCCGCGCATCAGCCGTCCAGCGGCTTTTTCCTCTGTTAACCAAGCACTCCCATCGATCGGTGCTCCTGCATAATTCCCATGCCAGTGATCGGCACACCATTCCCAGACATTGCCATGCATGTCATCCAGCCCACAGGCATTCGCTACACCAAAACTGCCGACTGCGGTTGTTTCCTGGCGATATTGACCTTTTGGGCTGGAATTGTAGGTTTCTCTGCCGTCATAATTCGCCAGATCGGCAGTGATGATCTCGCCAAAGTGAAACGGAGTAGTCGTTCCAGCCCGACAGGCATACTCCCATTCGGCTTCGCTGGGCAGCCGATAGGTACGGTTGGTTTTGTGGGAAAGGCGTTGACAAAATTCGACTGCCTCCCGCCAGGAGACTCGCTCAACCGGGCGATCGCCGCCCTTAAACTTGGCAGGATCGGGTTCTAGATCAATCTTGACCTTGGGAAAGCCTGCTACAACTCGCCACTGTGACTGAGTGATGGGGTATCTGCCCAGAAAGAAGGGTGCAATTGTCACCTGATGAACCGGTTGTTCGGCGCTGCCTTCAGTTGAACCCATGCGAAAGCTACCCCCCGGAATCGCAACCATGTCCAGAACAATATTGTTGCCCAGATCGTCTGTGTAACCTTTGGCGCGCTTGCGAGTTCGATTGATTTCTGGCTTTTTGAATAGCCCGCCTTTAGTAATGGTTGCCACTTCAAACTCAAAGGTCTCAGTGGGTAGAGGCAATGGAGCAGCAGGTGTGGATGGCGGCGGTGGGGTAGGTGTAACGGGTAGCGGGACAACGACGCTTGACTCTCTTGCTTTTTTCGCTGTTAGCCGCTGCTGTTCCGCTTGTTCAATCTCGGCAACGTCTGCATCCGTCAAATTCAGCGTGTCTTTCGCCCATCGCTGCAACCCTACAGAATGCTGATCGAGATCTTGCTTTTCTAGATGCCCACGAAAAGCGTCTCTATAACTTTTCTGGTTTTCTAAGCGTTGTTTAATGGGTTGTAAAATTTCATTTTCAATGGCTTCAGCAGCAGCAGGCGAAAGGGGGCTTCGACTTAATTGGTTAATCTGAGCGAGACTACTTTTCAACGCTGCTTTTGTATAGAAATCAAACTCTCCTTTCTTTCTAACCTCCAGATCAATGTAAGCTTCTATCTTCTTGCGATATACCTGTTTAGGATCTGCGATCGGCACTCTAATCAGCGGCGCAGCATAGAATCCCTCTTCCTGTAAGAAGAAAATTTTAGGGTTCATCTTTGCCTGCTCTCCCTGAAGCTTATCTTTCACATAATGATGCAACTCATGGATTGAGAGATACCCATTGGAATTGCGATCGGCTTCTCCGCTCTCAATTCCCTGAACGAAATAGCGCGTATAGAAAGACATTTGAGTCGGATCGCCATAGGAGATCTCAGTGGAGCTGGAAGACGTGAGAATAATACTGCCTTTAACTGCTGACAGCGATGCTTCCAGGGCTTCTAGCGTATCGTCGCCTTTGGCATTGGGGTCGATCGCGCCACTAAAGCAACAGTCCAAAATCATGATCTTTTTCGTGGCTCTGCAACCATCTAGCCAGTCCCTTACAGTCTGAGCAGATACAGCAGTGGAAGCGGTCAAATCGTCTCTAGCATTTTTCCTTGTACCCTTCGCAGCAAAATATAATTTACGATTTTTATCCTTTGCACCATGCCCAGAGAAATAGAGTAAAACCAGATCATCTTTCTGGCGATCGCTTAAAAAAGTCTCAACATTCTCACTCATTTCATAATATCTAGGATTCATCAGATCTTTTACGTCATCGAAAGCTCCCAGTTCTGGAGCTTTCAAGATCCGTTTCATTCCTTCGACATCTAGCCTTGCACTGGGTAGATCGGTAAAACCCTGGTTGCTACCGCTAATTTGGTAGTCGCTCACACCAATCAGGAGTGCCACCTTTGCCATACGTTTGCCTTTAGAGAATGGTTCAAAACAGTTGATACGTTGCCAAGAGACCCCTAACCAGCCGTTTCAGCCAACTTCTTAAAAGCGGCTACCACCTTATCCAAATCTTCTGCTCTACCCACTTCAAGGCTAAAACTCACCTTGTTGCCATCCTTCTCACCTGTTAACTTAATTGGTTTCGCCCCAAAGCGATCTTGCAAAACCCCCATCAGCGCCTGAATATTCTTGACGCTGACCTCTGTTTTCAATAGCCCCAGCACAAACCCTGCCAGGGCTGGTTTGCCTCCCTCCGGAATCTCAGACTCTCTGACCAATTGAGCATCCTCTACAAGCTCTGAAATTTCATGCTTGAGGCTGTTGGTCAGGCTTTCCAGTTCTTCTGGCTCTAGATCGGGGTCAACCTGACTCAGATCAATAATGATTTGCAGATCAGATGTATCTGTCATGTAGAGTAGCTCCAAAGAGATTAATATTCGCCGCTGCTTAAAGTTTACTTCTTCTAATTACGTGTTCTCAAGCCTTACTTCTGTGTAAAGAACTATTTTCTATTCATCGCTCTATCAATCGACCCGATCGTCCCTGCAATTTAGACGCTTTGGCTGTGAAGCTCTCGCTGATTTCGCGAATTACGGTTGAGAAGTTGATGCAGCACCATACGCTCTATCCCTTCTATGCAGCCTTTTACCGCAGGCGCGATCGCAGCAAGCTTTGGCTCATGTGCAGCAAGCTGTGAAGGGTTTACTGGCAGTTGGAAGAACGCTCAGAATGGTGGTGAGCCGAGTTGCCAAAGCGATCGGTCAACTGACGCTGATCGAACAGCATCTCGACCCGATGCCACTGACGCAGGCATATCTGAATTCAGTAACAGCGAGCATTGAGGCTTACCAGATTCGACGGGTGCGGTGGGCGGCTGAGTGGCTCGATCTGCGGGGGCAAGAAGTTTTGCGCTGGAAAGTGGTCAGAATGACTGGACTGAAACCGGATTATTCGGAGAAGGTGGAGTGGGCGATCGCTTCTTTTGGGGGAGCAGCGGCGCGATGATTTCCGACTCGTTGTCCGTTAAGCTGCTGGGGTATAGCATTTACTTTGCATCTTCCCTCCCACATTAAAGAGCCAAAATGGGTTCTATAGCCGGGAGACGTGTAGATGCATATTTTTGGACGCGCTAGTCAACTGTCCTATCATCAACAATTTCAATCTGATAGCTATAGCCTTGCTCTGCGAGAAATAGTTGGCGATGACGGGCAAAGTCTTCTTCACAGGTTCGCAGAGACACTAAGCTGTAGAATTGGGCGCTGCCTCCATCCGCTTTCGGTCGCAGCACCCGCCCTAATCGCTGTGCCTCTTCCTGACGAGAGCCATATTTGCCTGATACTTGAATCAGCACATCGGCATCGGGCAGATCTAGGGCAAAGTTGCCGACTCGCGACAGAATCAATCCACTGATCTTGCCAGATCGAAATTCTTCATACAGGCGATCGCGCTCTGGCTGCGTGGTTTTCCCTGTGACAACTGGGAGTCCAGTGATTTCTGCAATCTGCTTGAGTTGATCGAGATATTCACCAATAATCAGAATGCGATGTCCTGCTTGTTGATGTAACAGAGATTGCACAACCTCATACTTGCGCGGATTCTCGGCGGCAATGCGGAATTGATGTCGTTTTTCGGCTAGGGCGTATTCCATCTGGCGCTCTGTATCTTGCGGCACCCGAATTTCAGTACATTCGGCGGCGGCAATAAAGCCTTGTCCTTCCAGTTCGCGCCAAGGAACATCGTAACGTTTGGGACCAATCAGCGCGAAAACATCGCCTTCCTTGCCATCTTCACGAATCAGCGTGGCAGTTAATCCCAATCGGCGACGGGCTTGCAGTTCGGCAGTAATCCGAAAAATGGGCGCAGGCAAAAGGTGAACTTCATCGTAGATAATCAAGCCCCACGATCGCGCACTGAACAGTTGAAAATGGGGAAATTCCCCGTCCTTACTAGAGCGATAGCTGAGGATCTGATAGGTCGCCAGGGTGACGGGGGCTGTTTGCTTACTCTCACCGCTATATTCGGCGATCGCGTCTGCTGGCAGGGTGGTTTTATCCAGTAATTCTCGTCGCCATTGCCGCACAGAAGTCAAGCTACTGGTGAGAACCAGCGTGTTTGACTGCACGGCAGTCATGGCTGCCATTCCTACTAGGGTCTTTCCGGCTCCACAGGGCAACACAATTACACCGCTGCCGCCCTGAACCCGTCCTGCCTGATAGAAGGCTGCAACTGCTTCTTTTTGGTAGTCTCGCAGGTGAAAAGGCACACCCGCTTGGCTCAGCGATCGCAACTGGATTTCTAAGGCATCCCCATCCACATAGCCTGCTAAATCTTCCGCCGGATAGCCTGCTGCCAGCAATGCCTGCTTCAGCACACCGCGATTGGCAGCGTTGACTTGAAAGATCAGATCTGAGGCGCGATCGCCCAGAAGTTTTGAAACTGCTGTGTTCCGGCTGAGTAATTCTGCTAGGGGCAAGTCTGCCATCTTCAGCAATAGATCGCCGTTGTCTGCCCGCTGAATCACCGTCAGCCCATAGCGACTCCCCAAAGATTCGATTTCTTGGGCAACTGCCTCCGGCATCGGATACTTGGCATGTTCTCGCAGTGCTGCAATCATTTCTGTGACGGGCATTCCCGCTGCTCGTGCGTTCCAAACGCTGAGGGGCGACATCTGATAGGTGTGAATATGTTCCGGGCTTTTGATCAGTTCGGCAAACGGCGCGATCGCGTCACGAGCCGCCTCGGCACGGGGGGAATGGATCTCCAAAAGCACAGAGCGATCGCTCTGAATAATCAGCGCATTTTCGACAACGTAAGACATGGCTAATT
>CASBQE010000149.1 GCA_949127665.1 Synechococcales cyanobacterium PMM_0083 | reverse complement strand
TTTGCCAAGTTCCTCCCTTTACCTACCCACCCCTACCCACCCCACAGGCACATCCTCCCTACCCAGCATTTTCTTCAGCAAAGCGTCGTAAGAAATATGCATAGCCCATGCCTTGATGCTGAACCTCAACGACAATCTTTGCGATTAAGCGGAATTGCCAACTCCGATTACCTGTCTGATTCATTGCTTAATGCCTGTTGAAACTGGAGCGGATCGGTGCGAGGTGGCAGGAAACCAAACAGATTTGGGATTTGAGTCAGAGTAGGCGCAGGCTACTGCAAGGGGTGAAGCACCATAACAATCTCAACCAGTCCAGGTTGAATGTCATCTGGAAGGGTAAGTTCCACTGTGCGACCTGAACAATCTGCCGAATGGTTTCCATTGGGGTGAAGACAACAGGACACTTTCAATTGGTAAGCGATCTTCCTTCCTACGATGGATGCATCATCAGCGATGTGCAATCAATCATAGTGATTAAAAGTACTGGATAAAAAATATGCGGCTCAAAGCTGGCGTACGACTGCTCAAAGGAACATTCGCGGAATGGAAAGAGGACAACGTGCCCGTATTAGCCGCTGCGCTGGCATATTACACCGTGTTCTCTTTGGCTCCACTGCTGATCATTGCGATCGCGATCGCGGGAGCCGTGTTTGGTGAGGAAGCCGCACGCGGAGAACTGGTGAGACAAATCCAAGGACTGGTCGGCAAAGAAGGAGCCGAAGCCGTTCAAGCAATGATTCAGAATGCAGATAAACCTAATTCTGGAGGGGCGATCGCCACGATTATTGGGGTGATCTTGTTGATGTTTGGAGCGTCGGGAGTCTTCGGTCAACTTCAAGCCGCGCTCAACACCATTTGGGAAGTTAAACCAAAACCAGGACAAGGATTTCGTAGCTTTTTAGTCTCTCGATTCTTGTCGTTTGCTATGGTTTTAGTCATCGGTTTTTTGTTGTTGGTTTCCCTAGTGCTTTCTAGCCTTTTGGCGGCGGTAAGTTACTTTTTTAATAACTTAATGCCGGGTCTTCCCATACTAGGACAAGTGATTAACTTTCTAATTTCTTTTGGTGTAATTACGGTTTTGTTCGCCTCTATTTATAAGTTTTTGCCGGATGTTGAAATCCCTTGGAAGAACCTCTGGGTTGGTGCCGCTGTTACTGCCGTGCTGTTTAACATTGGCAAGTTAGCGATTGGTTTATATCTAGGCAATAGCAGTGTAGGCTCAGCCTATGGAGCCGCTGGATCACTGGTAGTCGTGCTAATTTGGGTATTTTATTCTGCGCAGATTTTGTTGATTGGCGCTGAGTTTACACAGGTCTATTCCAAATATCGAGGAACACCGCTGAGACCTTCAAAACACGCAGTTCCGATTGATGAAAAAACGGGCGATCGCTCATAGTCAAATTTCCTGCTTCACTTCTCCTGAGCTTTGTTCCTATCCCTATGTCCATTGCCGCAGTTGTTCATCGGGGTCATTGGCGGCTCTGTCGCGCAGCAGTCCAAGAGTTTTAGGATAGTTGAGATAGTGATCAGGCAATCTGTCCTAACTCAGGAACATATTCTGATTCATAGTTTTCGATTAAGACGCCAATCACGTCCATCATGGAGGCGAGAGGATGGGTTTCATCTTCGCCTACTTGATCGATCAGGTTATCTAGCAGCTCAACTAAATGCTCATATTCCTCTTCTGTGTGAGGAACAAAAACTGTTTCGGTAATGGATGACCAAGCAGCGATCGTTTGATCCAGATTAAGACTTTGCATTATTCTTTCCACCTCTCTTCATCGTATTCTGCGTGGGTTAATACAGCCCGGATATAGACTTTCTTCCGATTGTAATGAATCGCTGCAATCAGTCGAACTTTGTTACCGCCAATGTTGAAGACAGTTAATTTGTCAACTTGATCGGCAGATGGAAAGAGTTCACGAAGTTGAACGAAGGTCGCAAATTCATTTTGTTTGATGAGTTCGTACCATTGAGCTATGGCATTTTTGTGTCTGGATGAAATTTGGCAAACTCATTTAGCCGTTTGCGGGTAATGACGTGCATATCAGTTTGCTTATATATCCTCCATTTTTAATTTTACATTTTGCATTTTTAATTGCCCCCCTGCCCATTATCGCAGTTGCTCATCGGGGTGATTCTCCGCCCTGTCGCGCGGCAGTTCGGTCGTTTGGAATGGGTGGGATAGTGGGTGAAGCAATCAGCCTTTTTTGTAGACATCGCCTCTATTTCCAATAGCGTATATCTCAATATCACCAGAAGCCGTGTCCACCGTGAAAATCAAGCGAATACTGCCAACTCGGAGTCTATAGAAGCCCTCCCATTCGCCTTTCATCTGTTTGATATCGAGTTCTGTGAAGGGAATAATGCTTTGTTCTTCGACAGCGCTCAGCAATTGATTCAGCTTTTCTTGGATGCGGCTGAGAGCGTCAGGATCAACTTTTTCAATGAATTTGATTGCCTGCTTATGAAACTTGATTGCCATATTTCACCCATGCAGTCATGTCAACGGCTTCGTCTTCGGAGTAATCTGCGGGCGAACCAAACTCGGCTTCTAGTTCTGATTGTTCAGCATCAGTAACATAGGGCACCAGAATTTTGCAGAGCATCAACCGCTCTTCCCGCAGCACCTCGCGCATGGTTTCTTTGATTACCGTCTTCAGTTCGTGAATTTCCATAGTTTCCTCCATAAAATTAAGTTTCTGCTTTCTGCGATCGTGTCCCTATCGTCTCGCGCCTGCCATCTTTTCTAATTCTCCCTGTGCCCATTGTCGCAGTTGCTCATCCGAGTCATTTTCCGCTCTGTCGCGCAACAGTTCAAAGGTTTTGGGATGGGGATAGTTAGTGAGGCGGGTTTTCAAGAGACTTAGGATTTAGCGATAAACTTCTCGACGATGCCCAACTTTAATAACAGTAATCAAAAGCTGCTGATCTTGGATTTCATAAACAATCCGATAAGTGTTTGCTACTCGGATGCGATATAAATCAGTTTTACCCTTAAGCTTTTTGCAGCCATCTGGGCGAGGATTGTCACCCAGAAATTCTATCTCTGCAATGATTGCGATTTGGACATCCGCATCAAGTTTACGAAGTTGACGCAGTGCTGCGGGTTTAAAGCCAACTTCATAAGACATTTACCCTAGCCTCAGTTCTCGCTTGACTTCAGCTAGAGGAATGAAGCCTGCTTCAGCAAGGGCAACTTCAGCATCTGCTAAATCTTCAGCGTCTTCTACAATCTCTTGCTTGTGGCGCAGGAAAAGAATGAAGTCCAGAACTTCCTGCCAGAGTTCATCTGGAAGCTGATCGAGATTTTGGATAATGAAATCCCTAGTTGCCATTTGTCAATACCTTGCCTGGGTTAGCTTTAAGTTACCATGTCGTGAGATCGCTCCACCTATCCCGCGCTCAGCTAGTTGCTCTTCTGCCCATTCTCGCAGTTGCTCATTGGGGTCATTTTCCGCTCTGTCGCGCAACAGTTCAAGAGTTTTGGGATGGGTGGGATAGTGGGTGAGGAGGAATAGTTTAGGAAAAAGCCGCAATTTTAGCTTGACCGTCTGTTGCCATAAACTGAGTGACATCAAGGATCTCAATTAGAACTAGTCTGTCCTCTTCAGAATAGTGAAGAATTAGCTGCCCATCGTCTTCGGCATAAGCGATCGCATCTTCTGTCAATTCAATCAGCAATGCATCAACGTCTTTACTGTAGTGAATCTTTTTCATAACGAGATCTCCTGCCTGGATAAAGTGTGATGATTAGAATAAAGGTGCTAAATTCTCGATAAACCACCCTCAGCACCAGTTTGTCTGTGATTCGGCTTTGGGCAATTTGTTTATCCTCCTCTTCGCTGAGTCGGTCTGGTGTCCGAATGATTTCAGCGACTAGATCAGCAGAAACCTTGATGCTCCGTTGATTTAGGATATCTAATTTGAGTTGAGCATGGTCACTCCATCGAATCTCTTTTTCCATTTTCGCTCATTCTCCACTGTCCATCCTGCTTAATTGCTCCTGTGCCCATTCTCGCAGTTGCTCGTCGGGATCATTGGTGGCTCTGTCGCGCAACAGTTCAAGGGTTTTGGGATGGGTAGGATAGTGGGTGAAGATTCCTTGAAGTGCTATAAATCTTGGATTTATCTGCCAAGCAAGTATCCGACTAAATGGATCGTGAATTGCGATCTGAGATAAGAATTCAAGTACATCAGGCTGAATGCCCCAGTGTTTAACTAGTCCTTGTGCCGCTACTTGCCTCACAGATCCACTGACATCATTTTGGGCATACCCTTTTAGTATTAGAGGCGTTTCAAAAACATCTTTCCAGCTTTCAGATAGTGCCTCTACAGCAACTTTTCTTACGTTCTCATTGTTATTATAGATGCAAGATTTGACTAAGATAAGAGTATCTGAATCATCTTTCCAGTCATTAACTAAAGCCTGTAATGCTGCTCCACATACGATGGAATCATTTCTCTGGATACATTCTTTAAGCCACAGAAGAGTATTAGAGTCGTTCTTCCATTGTCTAGCTATAATCTGAACCGCTGAACTACGGACAGCCTTGTCAATATGGTAAGTACACTCTTTGAGCCAGGGTAAGATTGTTGAATCATCGTAGTAAGAAGCAGCGATAGCAGAAATAAGCTTCTTAGCTGATTCTTGTTCAAGTTGGTAGGAATGACTTGTGTAAACCTCTTTTTTTAAGACTTTCACTAGTTTTTGAGCAACAGAAGAAATAATTGACTGATTGCTAATTTCAGTTAAACATTCACATGCGATCAGAAGATTCATAAACCCCTCTTCTTTGCAAATATCATATTCTCGTAAATGCTCAACTCGACCGTCGTCATGTTGAATCACGCGGTGGCTTGAGGTGATTGACTAGGATAGCGTCGTCAGCGATCGCCCGTCATAATCTAAATAACGTCGCCCGTCACGGCTTATTTGTGAGGAGAAATTGTTCTTCCCATTCTATTCATTCAAATGCAGGTTAGTTGCTGCCTTTGGCTTAAGCATTCATTGGAAGGCTTGATGAGAGAGGGTTAAAGCGATCGCTCCCTATTCAACAACCCCAACAATAGAATCCCTGTGGCAGAATGGGGGCGATCGCGTTGTGCGGTTGAGAAATAAGGAGTGAAGCGTGAGGAGAAGTGATGAGTCGAAATCAATTTTGGCAGCAGGCAAGAAAAGCACTGGGAAGATTCATTAAGTTTCAGCGGTTGCCCGGATTGCTGTTAGCAGTAGTGTGCATCGCGTTGATCAATCGATGGTTGCCAGCAGAAGCAGGCGGTAGCGAGATTAATCCCCAACTCCGGGATCAAGTCCTGCAAATTATTCGGGAGAATCCAGAAGCGATTTTAGAGACGGTGCAGGCTTATCAAAAGAAGCAGCAAGAAGCTCAGCAAAAGGCGCAGCAAGCTTTTTTGCAGCAGATAAAAGTCAACCCTAAAGCCGTGATTGGCAACTCACCCACCAAGGGCGCGAAGAATGGAAAAGTTTTGCTGATGGAGTTTTCCGATTTTCAGTGTCCTTATTGTGCGAAAGCCAACGACACGCTAAAAGAATTTATGACAAAACATGGGGATACTGTGACGCTGACCTATAAACATTTGCCGCTAACTTCGATCCATGCAGAGGCGCTACCAGCGGCTAAGGCATCGTGGGCAGCCGGACAACAGGGCAAGTTTTGGCAGTTTCACGATGCGCTGTTTACTAGCCAAAAGCAATTGGGTGAGGCGCTGTATCAATCAACCGCAAAATCTTTGGGGCTAGATTTGGCGAAATTTGAGCGCGATCGCGCCAGTAGTGCAGCGGCAACCGCAATCAATCAAGATTTGGAAATTGCGGAAAAACTAGGCGTTGAGGGCACCCCATTTTTTGTAATGAATGGAGAACCGCTTCCAGGCGCGGTGCAGCTATCGGATTTAGAAGAAGCCCTAGCGCAGACAAAGCGATCGCTGAAGCCTGAGTCATAATCGGTGAGCCGCCTATATTCTGCCTTCCCAAAAAGGCACCCATCAGATTCGAGGGCGATTGTGTGGCGAGGTCGCTGCGGGGAACTTCAGCCTAAAAGTGAGGCTGTAACCGCAGTAGTGAGTGGATGAGAGTGGACGGGGGATGAGTGGAGGGGCGTGTGAATTTCGGCACCCTGTAGCTTCACTGGCGTTTTCGCAGCACTTCTAGCAGCGTTGTGAAGGAATCTGGCACAGGGGCGATCGCTTCTATCCACTCGTTGGACACAGGATGCCGCAGCCGCAATCGCCAAGCATGGAGCGCCTGACCCGGCAAATTAACGCCCACAGAACGCCCCGATCCATAAGCCGGATCGCCGACAATCGGATGTCCTAAATGAGCGGTATGCACCCGGATCTGATGAGTCCGCCCGGTTTCAAGCTCAAAGTTAATCAGCGTGTAGTTACTAATCCGTTCCTTTACCTGCCAGTGGGTGATTGCAGTTCGTCCGCCATCAATTTCAGCCACGATCGCCATTTTTTGGCGATCGCCTGTATGCCGACCAATCGGTGCATTCACCGTACCGCTTTCAGTTTTGGGCGCACCGTAGACAATGCCCAGATAGTCTCGCCGTGCCGTTTTATGTTGAAACTGCTGCTGCAAATGAACATGAGCGCGATCGCTCTTTGCAATGGCGATCGCCCCGGTGGTGTCTTTGTCCAGTCGATGCACAATGCCGGGACGCTGAATGCCGCCAATGCCTGATAGAGTGCTGCCTCCCGACTCTGTGCGACAATGCCACAGCAGCGCATTCACCAAAGTGCCACTCGCATGTCCGGGAGCCGGATGCACCACCAAACCCGCAGGTTTATTCACAATTAGCAGTTCGGCATCTTCATACAAAATGTCTAAGGAAATATTTTCGGGCTGAAGATTGAGCGGTTCGGCATCGGGAATCGTGAGATGAATGCGATCGCCTGCCTGCACCAATTCTTTTTTGGAGAGACAAACCTGACTATTGAGAATCACCTGTTGCTGAACAATAAGTTTTTGGATACGGGATCGTGACAAATCGACCAACTGCTCTGCCAGAAACGCATCGAGCCGTTCTCCAGCATCTTCTTCTTCAACTTGTAATTCAATTTGTGCGGGCAACTTCTTCTCTAACCGGATACACTCATTCAGGGACAATCATTTTAGATGGAATTTTTAGTAGAAATTAGTTAGAAAACTTACAGCGTGAGTGGGTAGGATTAATCTTACACTCGAATTAGAGACTTTCTAGGATTGGGTATCACTCCCAATTGCCAGTAAATCTGCCTTTTGAAGCTTTACCTACTAGATCTACTACTCTAAATCAATGTCTTCGGCTCTGAACAAACGCTCATCACTGTGATCCATGACTCGGCAAATCGATCTTATCAACATTTCTAAGACTATCACCTCGTTTGAAGGGGTTACTAATGCGGATATGCTTCCCCTAGGACGCAGATCAGAAGTTTTATCTGTATTGTCGAAAACCTGTCCAGATTGGAAGTTTCCAGTCAATCCAACCCATCCGGATCGGGGCGGCGTTGTTAGCGAACAGTGCCATTTAGAATTTTATATTCCAGACGACGAGCCAATTTTAATGTTGGGGTTGGATGTTTATACCGGAGATGATGCGGTCGTTATGGGCGTGATTCGCTCGATCTGTCAAGCGACTGGATGGCGAGCGTTTGACCCCGCTGAAGAGGAGCTAATCGATTTTACTAATTAGCTAGATTGGGGCGGTCTGCAATCTGCCAGGATTGCGTGGAGATGGACAACTTGCCCGATTACCGCGATCGCGGGAGCCGAGAATCCTATTGCTTCCACCTGTTGCACAATGGTTTCCAACGTTCCCCTGAGTTCTGCTTGCTCTGGGCGAGTGCCCCAGCGAATCAAAGCAATGGGTGTTGTATGGCTTAAATCTGCCGCCAACAGTTGCCTAACAATATAGGGCAGATTGTGGATACCCATGTAAATCACGATGGTTTCGGAGCCGTGGGCGATCGCGTGCCAATTCACAGCGGGGCGATACTTTCCAGTACCTTCATGTCCTGTAACAAAGGTGACTGAGGAACTGTAGTGGCGATGGGTGAGGGGAATACCTGCATAGGCAGGGGCAGCAATTCCAGAGGTGATTCCCGGCACCACCTCCACAGGAACCCCGGCTGCCACCAAGTCTTCCATCTCCTCGCCCCCTCGCCCAAAGATGAATGGATCGCCCCCCTTGAGACGCACAATGCAACCGCCGGACTGTGCCTTATTCACCAATAATTGAGTGATGTCTTCTTGCACCAAAGAATGCATCCCTTTCCGTTTTCCAGCATTAATCTGCTCTGCGTTCGGATTAATCATCGCTAAAATTTGGGGGCTGACCAGAGCATCATAAACTACGACATCGGCACACTCTAAAAGAGCTTTGCCTTTGAGAGTCATTAAGCCGGGATCGCCAGGTCCAGCGCCAACAAGATAGACTTTGCCGAATTGATTCATAGAAGGGAACGCAGAGGGGTTAGGGTCAGGCTTCGGCTGAGCGCTCAGCCGAGCGGAATTATGGATGCAAGCCTAAAAACAGTGATAAAGACGTGATTTTTGATGGTTGATTTTTCGCATTCTGCACCGATCATTGGTTGGCTAAATCGACGAGTAGATCAACCAGTCCGGGGCTGGCATCAAGCGGTTCGGCGAGGGTGATTTTGAGAGTGGAATGCTGTTGAGATTGGGTGATGGATTGGGCGATCGCGTCGGTGATGCTGCCGTGAAACAAGAAATAAGGCAAGATGCCAATGTGTTTGTAGTTTGAGTTGGCAAGGTCTTGCAGGCACGATTCCAATTTAGGTGATGTTGACCAATAGGCAACGGTGGCACCCAGATCAGCGGCAAGGGCTGCGATCGGTTGATTAGCATTCAAGCGACGACTACCATGGGCAAGCAAGATCCAGGCTTCCATTGGCAGGGACGATATGCGATCGCTGAGCAGTTGCCGTAACCCTAAATGAGAACCCAAATGAGCCGTTACATTTAACGTCGCTTTATCTCCCACTAATTGCTGGGCTTGAGCGATTTCAGCCGGAATATCTTCGAGCAAATGCACACCAGCCAGCAAAAAAACTGGCAATAGCTGTAGAGAAATCTTTTTGAATGGCTCTTTTGCTTGACTGATCTCGACAATTTGCTCAATTTGTTGGTGCAACGGCAACGGATGGCATTCTAAGTAAGCATCGTAAACAAGAGGGAGGTCTTGAAAAAGAAGCGATACCCGATCGCGGAAACGACTTGTCAAGGATTCGGCGGCTAAACGAGATCGCTCATCAGAACTCCCGTGAAAAATCAAAATATATACAGAGAAACATGGCAAATCAATCAAAGGATTCAAGTGGCTTAACTCAGTAAATCTTATGGTTTCATCTTACAAAACTCTGATAAAAGTGGCTACAGTAAAACAGTTGAAAAGAGATTTAAAACATTCATAAAGCGCAATCTGAGCCAAACGTTATCAAGTTAGAAAAATAATTTAATCAGTCGTGCAACTGCAATGGATATGGTGTTAATTAAACTGGCATCTGTAAACGCTCTAGAATACAGCGATCGCAATTCTCAAGTTTAAACATTGAGCGATCGCCCTTGTAAATGAATTGAAAGGGCGATCGCTCTCGGTGGAAATTAATTATTGGTAGCGACGTAAGCGAAAGTGAGACTATCCTTAGCCAA
>CASBQE010000148.1 GCA_949127665.1 Synechococcales cyanobacterium PMM_0083 | reverse complement strand
TTACTCACGGAAGCACTCATACAATTGATGTTACGCTTTGTCGGCAAGCCGCGATCGCATCCCAACTAACCCGCAACTAGCCATTTCCTTAAGCTTAAGAACACTATGGTGACTGCAACTTCCCACCCATATTTTGCTCATTCCAAGAATCCCAAAAAGCATAACCATTACAACTTCCACGACTTTTTCCGATTTGATCCAGATCAGGGCACGATTACTGATTGGAATGGCAGTTTGAATGTTCTGACGACGGAAGATTTTATTATTGGTTTGGTGCAAGGTTTGGAAGAAGAAGTGGGAGACGCTTCGGCAGCCATTATGTATACCATTGGCTGCGAATGGGGACAGAAAGATGCATTCTTTTTTGAAAAATGGTTTGAAAAAGAATTCGATCGCAATATTCGTCAAACCAATCTGCTGTTTTTGCTAGAAACTTGGTGGTGGCCCTTTACCTCTCAAGGCTGGGGCAAATGGGAAGTAGACATGGGCGATCGCAAACAGGGCTTCATGTTCATCAACGTATTTGATTCTGCCGTTGCCCGAACTTTAGGCGATGTCGGCAAGCCCGTTTGTTACCTCTATGCTGGATTGTTTGCAGGCTTTTTTACAGAAATGGTGCAAAAGCAACTAAGCTGCATCGAAATCCAGTGCTACTCAATGGGCGAAACCTACTGTAAGTTTTTGCTGGGCAGCCAAGACCGAATTGATGCCGCCTCCTTTTGGATGAATGAAGGAGCCACGGCAAAAGATATTGAAAAACGCTTGAAAGAAGGGGCAATATTGCGATGAATACCCTGATGGCGATCGCAAATGATGATGCTCTTATCAATTCAAACAGTTGGCTGCAATCCTCAGTTCAAGAATTTTTCAGCACCCTCAACTGGGAGGATTCGTCACTAGATACTCAGCAGATGAATCAGGTCACGTCCCAGGATTCTGATGCGCCCCTCAGCCTAGACCTGAGCGTCAGCAATTTTTTTACCGCCGTCAACTGGGAAGGAGCCGCGATCGCCGCAGCCGTTTCAGCCCAACCTCAACCCACTTCACCGGAGAGTTTCACCCTAGATGATTTTTCAGCCTTGTTTAGCTAACAGAAGTCCGAGTTGAGTTCGCCATTCTGCATTCGCCATTCCCCCTTACTCCCATGCATCCCCAACTTGAAGCAATTTTTGACGAGGCGGAAAGTCGCTATCTCAAGCAAGACGAACTCCAGTTACTCAGTCAATATGTGGATTCTCTGCCGATTCGACTGAATGTTTACCGCACGTTACGCGATCGCGAACTAGAAGTCATGCAACCCGTTGCCGACCAGCTTCAGGCTCAGTTGCCGAACGAAAAAATCGAGAATTTGGAGCGTGCCCTCAAAACCGCCATGCTGACTTTGCGCTATTGCGCCATGGGACTGCTGCTCAATGACCAATCCTTTGCTCAAAATCGGTTAATCAGTTGGCTCGGCGGCACGATGCGCTTGTATAACGTTCAATCCATCAACACTGTGCTTTATCGTTTAGTACATCAATATCTTTCGCAGGTGTTGAGTCCGCAAGAACTGAATTTGCTGACTCCATACCTGACCTTGGCAGAAACCTTAATGCATGAGCAATCGCTTGAAGCGACCAGTATTCAGTGACTTAGACCGCCCTCATCCTCGCCGCCCGATGGGAGGAACCGGAAGTGTCCAAAAGCTCTTCTCTAATCCTCGTTCCCCAATCCCTAAAAACTTATGATTTCCGTTGCTGACTTACTGACCAATAATCGGATTCCTGGCAACTACTTCACGACGGATGCTTACGTGCGGAGTGATTTAGAGTTGGGCTTGCTCGAAAATCGTCGGGGCGATCGCCTGCTGGCACTACCCGAAACATTGATTCAAGCAATTTATTCTGGGCTTGATCGAGAAACCGGACAGGCAACTCGATTGGTGATGTTTAACTGCGGTCGTTGGTGGGGCAAAAATTTCTACACGCGCTTTCGCGAAGAGCTAACGGATTATTACGGGCAAGCTCTCGCAGATATGACGATGGCGGAGTTTTTGCAGTGTTTTGGGCAGTGCTGGGTGACTCATGGTTGGGGGAGGTTCAAAATGGATCAGACTTATCACAATCGCGGATTTTTGGTGATTGAAACCGTCAATTCCCCCTTTGCTAGCCAAGCCCCCAAAGGCGATCGCCCCGTTTGCTTTTTTGAAGCCGGGATTCTCAGTTCCTTTTTTAGCCAACTCACCGGTAGAGAGCTTCACTGCATTCAAACCGCTTGCGAGTCGTTAGGATCTGAGTGCAATTACTTTGTGCTGGGGCTAGCAAAACGGCTTCAGCCTGCGGAAGCTTTGGTGGAGCAGCAAATGCCTCACACTAAAATTATGGAAACGCTGTGTGCTTAAGAATAGTGTCTAATTCGCCGTATTTAGTCTGCTGTGTCTAACTTGCTGACCAAGCTGCTTTATCACTCCAACTACCGCCTGCTGGGGCTGATTGGACAAGGGCAATTTGGGCGCGTCTATTGTGCCAGCCATCGCAAGACGGGGCGATTTGTGGCGCTAAAAGAACTGAACCGCGATCGCTTTTCTACCCGTAAATTTCTGCGCGAACTACGTTTTTTGCTGAGCTTACAGCATCCCAATATCGTCACCTGTCAGGCGTTAGAGCATACCGCCACGGGGCGATATCTAGTCATGGATTACTGCGAAAGCGGCACCCTACGCAGTTTGTTAAGTGAAGAGATCCAGCTTCAACCTTTACAAGGGCTAAGTTTGATCGCCCAAATTTTGGCAGGACTGGATCATGCCCATCAACGAGAGATTGTGCATTGCGACATTAAGCCAGAGAATATTTTGCTCACGGCAACTGCCACAGGATGGACGGCGCGAATTACCGATTTTGGGATTGCTCGATTAAGCCAGGAGCTTTCAACGGATGGATTTGGCAATACTGGATCGCCTGCCTACATGGCTCCCGAACGCTTTTATGGGCAGCATTCTCCCGCCTCTGATCTCTATGCAGTCGGGATTTTGCTGTTTGAGGTGTTGACTGGATATCGTCCTTTTTCGGGACTTCCAGGAGAGTTAATGGTGGCGCACTTAAATCAGGCGTTAGTGCTGCCAGAAACCATTCCAGAGGCAATTCGCCCGATTATCTACACGGCACTGCAAAAATTGCCGGCGCGGCGATTTCGGTCGGCGGCTGAGATGCTGGGCGCTTTACAGGACGCGATCGCCCATTCTGAGCAAAACCTGATGCAGGGGTGGCAACCCAATCTATTGCAGCGCTCATCGGCAACAGGGGCGATCGTCCCCGTTCAGTATGCTTATCAAGCAAGCTTGCAGACTCCCATGCAACAGTTAGCAACGCTGCAAGATCATTCAAATACCAGTGCCCAACCGCTTTATCGAGTATTTAGCAATCAGATTGGCTGCCAATGGTTTAGTGAGGCTGAACTTTTTGGGAAAACGGCTGGTGGTCAGGGTTCTAAGCTTAAAAGTTGTACTGATTTATCCTCAATCCCTATCACCACGATCCAGTTGCCGGAGCCTGTCTTACAGTTGATAATTTGTCCTCAAGCCTGTTTTGTGGCGACCCAGCAGGCAGTCTATCGGTTGGCGTTAGCAGTTCAAACGGATAGTGTTCAGCAACCAAATCAAACTGTTTCACTCCCTCAGCAGGCTGCTCCTCAATTAATTGCCAGACTGAAACAAGATGCCGTGTTGACTATTGAACCAGGCGGACGATGGCTAGCAACGGCAACGCCATCATTGGATAAAACCCAGAGTCAGTTGAACATCTGGCATCTGAGACATTCACAGCTTTTTAAACCCGCGATCGCCCTAGCGATCAATCCCTGCTTCCAACTCTTAGCACTCGATACTCGACATGGGGCGGCACTTTCGCACGTTACCGATGCCAGCGGCAACGCCTGTATTGTCGGCACCCAAATCGAACTATTTACCCGTCGCGGCACCTTGATTGGCTGCATCAGTTTACCAATTCCGCTACGGCATCTCTGCTTGACCCAAACTCCTTATCGTCTATTGGCGTTGGAACCGGGCTACCCAAATTCGCTGGTGTTGCTAGATTTGAAGCCACTACGAATTGAGCGGATCGGTTTAAGCATTGCTCCCAAATTTCTGGGTTCTACAAGCTGGGGCTATCTGGTGATGGATGAAACTGGACAGATTGCGTTGATCAATCGCATAGGACAAGAAATTGGGCAGATTGATGGACCGATAAACCCAACGGCAATGGTGCTATTGAATGATTACCAAATCGCGATCGCCACTTGGAACGGCACCGAAGGCAGCCTTGCGATCGTTGACCTGCGCCATCTAGATCTAGATATTGTGTTTTAATGTCCCTTACTCTCTGCGCTGAAGCACTATAAATCTGTCTGAAGACTGACCAGTCTTACATGTTGTTAGAGTCGGTTTAACCGTATTGTGGATTTGAAGACTTTCGTAAAAGTAGCCAAACCTAATTTAGCAATTCGGTGCTTGACGGGTTTCATTTGTCGTTTGAAGAGGCTGATTATGCACACCGAGTTTTCCCCGTCTAGGATGCAAGAAGCTTTTCCCGATTTGCAACAGCGATTGCGCGATTTGTGGCGATCGGTGGAAGCGCTTGAACTTGGCGATGCCGATATTATTGTGGTGCCATCCCTCAGCTTGGATCAACGAGAACTGCAAAAGATTGAAGGCTTTCACCACTATGAAGAGCGGCTGTTATTTTCGCTGATCCGGCTGCGAAATCCTCGTACCCGGTTGGTGTATGTTACCTCACAGCCATTGCATCCCAGCGTGATTGATTACTACTTGCAATTGCTACCTGGCATTCCCTTCTCCCACGCCCGCGATCGCTTATTGCTGCTCTCCACTTACGACTCTTCCATCAGTCCATTAAGCCAAAAAATTCTCGACCGCCCCCGGTTAATTGCCCGTATTCGGCAGGCGGTGCGTCACAATCAATGTTTTATGATCTGCTACAACTCCACAACAGCAGAGCAAAACTTAGCGGTTCAGCTTGGAATCCCCCTCTACGCACTTGATCCCGGCTTGTTAAAATGGGGCACCAAGGGCGGTAGCCGCCAAATTTTTGCCGAAACTAACGTTCCCCATCCCGATGGCAGCGGCTCGGTGTGGAGCGTGAACGAACTGGCGATCGCCGCCGCCGAGTTATGGGAACGCCAGTCCAGCCTCAAGCGCATGGTAATCAAGCTGAATGAAGGCTTTTCAGGTGAAGGCAATGCGCTGCTCGATCTGCGTCCGATTCAAAATGCTGCGCCCGATCGCACCAACCATTTAGCCCAGGTAGAAGCATTAACAGAACAGTTTGACTCTCTGAGCTTTGAAGGAAAAGGCGAAACCTGGGATAACTTTAGTCGGCGGATTCCTGAAATGGGCGCGATCGTCGAAGCGTTTTTGGAAGGAGAGAAGCGATCGCCCAGTGTGCAAGGGCGCATTACTCCCCTCGGCGAGGTGGAAATTCTATCAACACACGATCAGATCTTGGGCGGACCCAATGGGCAAATCTATTTAGGCTGTCGGTTTCCAGCGGATGAAGCTTATCGGCTGACGCTGCAAGAGTTGGGAATGCGGATTGGGCGCAATCTGGCAGACAAGGGGGCGATCGAGCGGTTTGCGGTCGATTTTGTGGCGGTGCATCAACCCAATCAACCCCAAAAGCCAGAATGGGATGTGCAAGCGATCGAAATCAACCTGCGAAAAGGCGGCACTACACACCCATTCATGACGCTCAAGTTTTTGACCAATGGACGGTATGACCTTTCTAGCGGCTTGTTCTACAGCCAACAAGGGCGACCCAAATACTACATCGCTACAGACAACCTGCAAAAAGATCAATATCGTGGCTTACTGCCCAATGATCTGATGGATATCATTGCTCATCACCAACTTCACTTCGACACAGCCACCGAAACAGGCACCGTGTTTCACCTAATGGGCTGTCTCTCTGAATTTGGTAAGCTGGGGCTGACCAGCATTGGCAACTCGCCTCAACAAGCAGAGGAAGTTTATAAAAAACTGACTCAGGCAATGGATGAGGAAACTCGTCTACTACCTGAAACTAATATTAGTCGCCATCTTCGGTTGCCCATGAGTTGGCGAGAACAGTGTTAAGCCAACAAAAAACAGTCTCCCTTCATTGATATAGCGGGGTATTTGTGGTTGGGGATGGGGATTGAATAGTTTGCAAAGGCAGTGAATTGAGAAAACTTTACTGCTGGAAGGTCGGGTTTGCTGGGGCTGGCGCTAGGGTCGGTGGAGGTAGCGTTGCTGGAAAGGTGATAGCTGGCGATGTTGTCGCTGGAGATATTGTCGTTGGAGCTATTGTTGTTGGGGCAATTGTCGTTGGAGATGTTGCTGCTGTTGGAGAAGGAAGTTGGGTCGCTCCATTCGCTGGTTGTGTACTAGTGCCAGGTGTATTTGGGGCGATCGTACCAGGAGTAACCACGGTGGGTGTTGGCGAAAGGTTAGCTCCACCAGGAATCGGGCTAATTTGTACAGATTGCCCAGGCTGCAGAACTTGTCCAGGTTGCAGAATTTGCCCAGGTTGAACAATAACCGTCGTTGCAACCGATGGAGGAGGTGGATTGAGTCCTAGTAAAGATTGTGCTGTGGGATAGTATGTTGCCCAACGACCCGCATTGGGATTGCTACGCCACTGATTGCGATTGGCACGGAGCGTTAACACTTGAACAGTAGAGCCTTGATTTTGTCCGGTGACTACAACAGAAAGATCTGAAATTGAAGTATTGCGGTTGAATGCGCCTTGGGTTGCTGCCTTAGCGGCGGCGGTTGCTCGTTGCATAAAGGCAGCATAGGATTCTCCAGACTGCACATCTAGCAACACATTGGCGCGAATGGGCACTGCTTGAGCCTCTACAGGCGCGATCGCGTCTTTGATGATCCATCCTGCTGTGAGGCAAACGGTGCTTGTAATGCTAATCCAAGCAGTTCGCTGCCATTGATAAGAGCTAGTTTGCGCTTTGAAGTGCGATCGATGAACTAATGGCATGATGTTAAATCCTAATCTCATAAACAACAAATGACTTAGCAGTTAAAGCAAGGAAAGTTCGATCGATTGAAGTTAGCCCTTATAGTAGTGAAAGGCTGCTTCAAAGGAGAGATAACCAGCTACAAGTTGATTGAGCCGTAACTCAACAATCCTTCATACAACGCTTAGTTTGAACCTATCTTAGGAAAGACTTCGCATCAGAACACCGCCATCCTTAGGCTGATAAAGTACATTCTGATTGAGTTAAAAAAGTTTAAACTTCCTGCCTGTACGTTATTTTATTTCAACAAGTTACATCAAGAAATTCGAGGTTTTTGTCGCGTAAAAACTCAGTTTGGGCATGTTAATAACGAAAGACAGGGGGCATCCGTGATGAAACAGTGGGCAATTTTAATTGGGCTTGATGCATATCAATCTTTTCAACCCTTGAACTGCGCTCAGCAAGATGTTCAAGCATTGCATCAATTTCTGGTATCTGAGGCGGGTTTTCCCCTCAATCAATGTCTTTTGTTTACTGAACAGTCCCCTTTTTTAGCAGGACGCTCGACTTATCCCAATCAAGAAAATCTGTGTAATTGGATTGAGTTTCTTGCCCAAAACTATTTTCAACCGGATGATCAGGTCTGGATTTTTTTGAACGGGTATGGGGTTTGTCATCGTGGGCAAGATTACTTTGTGCCAATCGATGGAAACCCAGCCGCGATCGCCTCAACATGTATGGCGATCGCGCCATTGCTCAGTCGGCTCAAGGCTGCCCTACCCAATGGACAACCGCTCCTACTGCTTGATATCAACCGCAGCCAAGCAACGATTTCTCATGAAACCGTTGGCATTCAAACCGCGCAGGTTGCCCATCAACTCGGTATTCCCACGATTTTGTCCTGTCAACCGGGGCAATTTTCTCGCGAAGTTTCTAGCCTAGGACACGGACTGTTCACAGCCGCGCTGTTAGAAGGCTTGCGCTATCAACAAGGGGCAACCCTGGAGACACTGAGCCACTATCTGAGCGATCGCCTACCCGAACTGAGCGAACATTATTGGCAACCAAGCCAGCAGCCTGTCACCATCTGCCCACCTCATCTCGTTCACAAACCGCTGCTATCCCTGACAGCATCTTCATGGAATGGTTCGACGATCAATGGACATATTCCTCAAAGTGAGGCTCAGATCCATTCAGCCGTAAAAACGCTCCAGCCAACAGCGGCATTCTCTCTACCCGATGCCAATGCTTTGTCTCCAGCCAACGTGCCTCAAGCCTACTCCACTAGTGAAAGCGGGCTTGCTAGCAACCCATCTCATGTGGACCCTCACCTACTTCCCAATGACCATACTCCAGTCGCGAACGGGCAAAGTCGCAGTGGATACACCGCTGAAGTTGCCCCATTCTCAAATTCGTCTTCAAATTCTTCTATCCAGGTCGAATCGTTAGAAAATTCCTATCGTGGGAATCCGGCTTCAACAGCAAGTATTCCTACTCCGGCATTGAGTTCTGTCGAGTCTGAGCCGATTGAGGAAGAAGTCACCCTGTGGCGACCCTTTTTACTCTGGGGCAGCTTAATTTCTGTGGGTTTACTCAGTGCCGTTTTATGGCGGAACTGGTCTGTTGTGCTGGCGGCACCTGCCTCTCCACAAGCTTCTGCGATAGGTGCAACAATGCCTGTAACCAGTCAACCTCCCGTGGCATCAGCCCCGACTCCTTCCCCAGAGGCGATGCAGTCCGTTTCGATGAGTGCAGGCATCGCAGGTGCAGTTTCTACGCCTCCGATCGCTCAAACTCCACCAGAAAATCTACAAAATCAGTCAGTGTTGAACTTCAACCCATCCGTGCCTCCGCAACCAGCTTCTCCTGGAGCAGTCATTTTGCAGTCTGCGCGGATCATGGTGAGAGGGAATCAGGCAACGCCTTACAAGGATGCGATTCGGCAAGCCAGACAAATTCAGCCGGGTGATCAGGTTTATCAGCAAGCCCAAAAAGATATTGCCGACTGGAGCAAAACGATTTATGCCATTGCTCAAGAGCGGGCATCTCGTGAGCAATTTGATATTGCGGTGATGGCAGCCGATCTCATGCCTGTAGAAGATAAAATGCGTCCTGAAGCGAATGCCGCGATCGCTCAATGGTGTCAATCTCTCCGGCAGCAACCTAGTCAATCCGCTCTGCAACAGGCAAAGAGTATTTGTAGAAGTTGATCCCTATCTTGACCTTCAACCTGTGCGCCCTTCAAAAAAGCAGCCCCGAATGCTAAAAGGTAGAATCACACTAAAACGTTAAAACGGTGCGAATGCCTTTGCCACTGTGTATGAGTTCAAGGGCTTCGTTGATTTGCTCGATCGGCATCACATTGGTAATCAGGTCATCAATGTTGATTTTGCCATCCATATACCAATCCACAATTTTTGGCACATCCGTGCGTCCTCTAGCACCCCCAAAGGCAGTTCCTTTCCATACCCGCCCGGTCACCAGTTGAAATGGTCGTGTGCTAATTTCCGCTCCTGCTTCAGCCACGCCCACAATCACGCTCACGCCCCATCCTTTATGACAGCATTCCAACGCTTGCCGCATCAGGTTGACATTGCCAATGCACTCAAAGCTATAGTCTGCGCCGCCATCGGTGAGTTCTACTAAATGGGCAACCAAATCGCCTTCCGTCTCTTTAGGATTAACGAAGTGAGTCAGTCCTAGCTTTTCCGCCAGCGCTTTCTTACTCGGATTGATATCCACCCCAATAATCTTATTTGCCCCGACCATACGGCATCCTTGAATCACGTTTAAGCCAATGCCGCCTAAGCCAAACACCACTACATTTGCACCTGCTTCCACTTTGGCGGTGTTAATCACGGCTCCAATGCCCGTTGTCACCCCACAGCCGATGTAGCAAACTTTGTCAAAGGGCGCGTCTTCTCGAATTTTGGCAAGGGCAATTTCGGGCAGCACGGTGTAGTTGGCAAAGGTCGAGGTGCCCATGTAGTGGTGAATTGGGCGACCGTTTTTAGAAAATCGGCTAGAACCATCGGGCATGACTCCTTTTCCTTGGGTGACCCGAATTGCCTGACATAAGTTGGTCTTCCAGCTCAAGCAATAGGCACAGTTGCGACATTCCGGCGTGTAGAGCGGGATTACGTGATCACCGGGTTTGAGGCTGGTTACGCCAGACCCGACTTCTACGACGACTCCGGCTCCTTCATGCCCTAAAATGGCGGGAAATAAGCCTTCTGGGTCTTTACCAGACAGGGTGTAAGCGTCGGTGTGGCAAACTCCGGTTGCTTTGATCTCAACTAACACTTCCCCGGCTTTAGGTCCTTCTAAGTGAATAGTTTCTACCACAAGCGGCTTTCCCGGTTCGTAGGCAACGGCAGCTTTAACGTCCATCTCTTTTCCTTCGATCGCACTCTAGGCGTAGCTGCTCAATTATGTCGTGTATTTTTGGCGATCGCTGTTTTTAAGGCTAAAACTAACGACCAAAACGTGAAAGTTAGCCGCTTAAACCTGTGGAACAACTGGATATACAGACAAATAGACTAATATCTAATAATCTTAATTATCTGATCTACCTTGCGAATAGGTTCATTTTGAAACGGCTGAATTATAATCGCTGCAAGCTATTCAATCTAATACGAGGTTTTTTATGAACAAAAGTGAGTTAGTTGACGCGATCGCGGCAAAAGCAGAAATGACCAAAAAAGATGCTGATGCGGTTTTGAGTGCGGTGATTGATGCCATTATGGAATCCGTTGCTGAAGGGGAAAAGGTTACCCTGGTTGGCTTTGGCACTTTTGAAGCCCGTCAACGACAAGCCAGAGAAGGGCGCAACCCCAGCACGGGTAAACCGATTAAAATTCCAGCGACGACCGTTCCAGCGTTTTCCGCAGGTAAATCTTTTAAGGAAAGGGTTGCCCCGCCCAAAGAAGAAAAGAAAGTGGCTAAATCGACAGCTAAGAAAAAATAAATCAATTTCAAGCAAGGGATCGGCTGAGGGCAACTGCTTAATTAAGCAAATTATTAGGACGAACAGTGCCCTTAAGATCCCTAGATTCGTCCAACCACCTTGAGCGTTCCATCCGCAGTTGTATTTAGCACAATCAACTCTCCCTGTTGGGGAAAGATGTTTGTCAGTGCTGTGATATTCACTTGGTGAGTCACTAAAATGCTCACTCCGTTTTGAGTGGAGTTGGTTTTAATCCATTGGCGAACCATTGCAGTTTGCTTGGGTTCTCGATTTGAGGTTTGAAAAAATGAATTGAGGGCGGGGAAGGGTTGCACTGTGCCTACGTTTAGCAATCGAGCCGTATCTAGACAGCGACACCATTGACTTGAAAGAATTTTGGCAATTGGAACGGCGCGATCGCGGAATGCCCGACCAATTTTTGCGGCTTGCGATCGCCCTGCGGCTGATAGATTGCGTTGGGTTGAGCAATCGCTTAACTGAAAGTTAGCAGGATCGCCCGTTCCCGGTGCTTCGGCATGGCGCATCAACACCACATAGCCCGGTTTTCCCTGTTGCAAAAGCTTCCAGGTCGCTTCGCTGTTATTGGATTGGGCGATCGCACTGATCGCTAACTGGGTTGTTAGCGTCATGAGTGCAACAGTACAAGCAAGCGCGATCGCCCTCACTCGGTTCATTTTTAGCCTTTGTACTTGACTGAGCAACCATAGGGTTGAGTCACGGCTGGATCAACCTTTTGCCCCTTCAGCACCGCATCCACCGCAGAAGTGACGTAGTTTTTCGCCCCGTTCACATCACCAGGATTGCTGGAAGAATTGCTATCGATCGCGCCCATGTATGCCAGCGTTCCATTCGGTGCAATCACGAACATGTGAGGCGTTGTCCGGGCACTGTAAAGCCTCCCCAGTTTGCCATCCGCATCAATCAACACCGCAGTTGGGGAGGCGCTTCGGCTCTTGCTCAAGTCGTTCGCTTTTTTGCCATCCACAAATCCCTGGTTTCCTGGAGCCGAAGACACCACTGACAGCCAAACGATCCCTTTTCCAGTTGCCTGCTTTTGCAGCTTTTGCATGTTGCTCGACTCGTAGTGCTTGCGAACAAACGGACATTGGTGGTTCGTCCATTCCATCACCACCGTTTTGCCCTTAAAGTCGCTTAGCTGATGCGACTTACCATTACTGTCCGTTGCGGTAAAGTTGGGTGCAGGTTGCCCGACGCGCATGGGTGCGGCGGCAATTTGCATCGGCAGGCGAGTAGAGCTAGCAGATTGCGATTGGGTGGTTAACTGAGCTTTGGAAGCACTAATCGCAGCGCTGGCTCCTGCCAATGCACTGACAACAGATCCCACCACTGCAACTCTTAAAAATCGGGTTTGGATTTGTGAACGACTTAATTTCATGGTTATTTCCTGGTTAACTCAGTAGCGTGGAGCGAGATCGAAGATAACAATTAGAATTGCGCGTACCACAGATGAATTTCACATTGGTCATGATGACACAGAAACACTGGCAAGGGCATCTCGAACCAAATCTGGTGTGAGCACCTGCGGCAAGATGACGGGTTTAGTCTGATCCAACCCAGCGGGATAGAGAACATAAAGCGGTACACCACTGCGCCCAAAATTGCTGAGTGATTGAGTGATGTCTGCATTTCGGTTTGTCCAGTCTGCTTTGACTAACGCCACTCCTTTTTGCTGAAAGGCAGCAAGCACTTCTGGTTGGCTGAGAGCAATCCGTTCATTTACCAGGCAAGTGATGCACCAAGCGGCGGTGTAGTTAATAAACACAGGCTGCTTAGATTGACGCAACTTGTCTAGATGGCTAGGCGTGTAAGCTGTCCAAACTGAGTTATTGGCACTATTGCCTTGAGCAGACGACGAGGATGGAGTAATCGTGTTGACCAGCGGTGTGAGAGTCAGGACGATCGCGATCGCTGCCAGTGAGCCGACCAATCCTACTTGCCGCCATAGGGTTTTGGATAGTTGAGTCTTCTGATGTAGCCAAGCCGCGAACCCAATCAAAATGATGCCAACTAGGGCGATCGCCAGCCCATTTGTGCCTGCCTGTAAGGTCAGCACCCAAACCAACCAAGCTGCTGCTCCATACATCGGGAATGCCAACACCTGCTGAAATGTTTCCATCCAGGCTCCGGGTTTTGGCAAAAAGCGTCGCAAAGCAGGCGTGAGACTGATGATCAAGTAGGGCAATGCTAAGCCCAAGCCTAAAGTCAGCAGAATGGCGATCGCCACAGGAGCCGATTGCACCAGCGCCACACTCACCGCCGTAGCCATAAATGGAGCCGTGCAAGGCGTTGCCATGATCGTCGCCAACACACCCGTGAAAAATTCGCCGCCGTAGCCCGGTTTTGCCGTTAAGCTGTGCCCTAAACCCATGATCGAGGCTCCTACGGTAAACACGCCCGACAAACTCAGCCCCACCGCAAACAACACATACGCCATCGTTAGCACAAACACAGGCGACTGAAGCTGAAAGCCCCAGCCTATTTGCTGCCCTAGCGATCGCAAGACCAGTAAGACTCCAGCCACCAGGGCGAAACTGGCAAGGACTCCAGCCGTGAATGCAAACCCGCTGAGTCGCGCCTGTCGGGGGTTGTGCTGCGATTGCTGAGCGATCGTCAGCACCTTAAGCGACAGCACCGGAAACACACAGGGCATCAGGTTTAGCACCACACCGCCGACTAATGCCAGCAAAAGCGCCTGCCAAATTGGGAAATTAGCAACTTCAGTATTAGCTGAGGATGTGGCAGCACTCGCAGACTGGGGTTTCGCCTGAATCGCAAATGCCTGAAAATTTGTCTTGTCATCACTGACTTCCTGGATCACCAGCAATCCTTCGACTAAATCCTGCTTTTCCTGATAGCCTCGCTCAATTTGTAAAGTGATCCGCTCGCGATCGACCGTCAACCGTTGAGGGGCGGCATTGTGAATAATGCCGTCTTTGTTAGGAAAGAACTCTACCTGTTTCAATTGCCCTGCGGCTAGACCGGGCGCATTCACAAACAGCGTCAAGTCTTTGTCATCCGTTGCAAAGGAACTTTCCCACGGCGAAGGCTGCGGGTGAGCTTGGCGAGTGCGCATTAAGGCATCTGTCCAAGCTGGGTCTTTGGTGGGAACCGTGTTGGCAACAGGGATTGTCAGCGTCAACGTTTTTTGCTCAGGAATGCACTCCAGCTTGCAAACCAGCACTTCTGCCTGAGCACGTAGAGTGATGGAGTTGCTTCCCACTTGAGCCGCCGGAGTAATCTGCGTTAATAAATACACTTCATCTTCGTAGCCAAAGTTCATCAGCGGCTCAACCGGAATCCGCTTGGGGTAAGGAAAGACCAGTTCTCCGGCTTGGAATCCTTGGGGCAACGTCCATTGAATCGAGGGGGCACTGCCAGAGTCACCCGGATTTTTCCAATAAACATGCCACTCTGGACGTAATTTAAGCTGCAATGCCACCCACAACGGTTTGCCTGCCTGGATTGTTTTGACTTCGCTGATCAGTTGAGCTTGGGCATTTTCAGGCTGAGACGGTTGCGCCCAGGCTGGATGAGGGAAACTGACGATCGCGCTGGAAAAAACCGCGATCGCGCCAAACCAAGTGCAGAGTCGCAGCGATCGCCCAGGACTTATCTGAGTCAGCATCCAGAGCAACCGAGCGAAAAATCTAGCTACGACAGACTGTACAACGTGTTTTATCATGCCGATCTCAGTTTTACAGACTCGTTGCTAGTGTAGCGACTAGAAACTTAATTGAGGGGGCTTTCTTAGATAAACCGCGCTTCTGACCCCTAACACCATCCCGTCTACAAAATTCCTTACATCCAGCCAATCAGATCATGCTATCTTTGCTCAGTTCAAAGCGGATGGAGTTTGAAATTTGACAAAATATCCGACCGGGCATCAAACCTCTTTGTTTTCAGTGGCAGATGTGCCAGGAGGCTATCAAGTGCCGCCCGTTGAACCGCTTGCGATCGGTGTTGGCGCGTTGCAGTCGTGGAAGCAGCGGATTTTGCAACATCAACAGCAAGTAACGGTGAATGCGCCGTCTCCCCAAGGCAGTTTGTTTGCCCTGCCGCCAACAATAGAAGATTTGGCAAACAGCATTGATTTATTCAAATTGCCCCGACAAAATACTGAGTTTTGGCGGTGGAAAGCTGAGGATAATGGAGTTTCAGCCCTCTACTTTGTGATGGACTGTGAGTTGCCGATTGTGCTTTATGTGGGAGAAACCGTGAAGTCGGGACTGCGATGGAAAGGAGAACACGACTGCAAGCGCTACATTCTCAACTACGTTTCGGCTCATCGTCCGCACGGTTTACCTGTGGCTGTGAATATTAGCTTCTGGGCAGATGCGCCGACTAACACTCGCGATCGCCAAAAGTTAGAATCGGCACTCATCCATAAATGGCGATCGCCCTTCAACAAAGAAAATTGGAAATATTGGAATACTCCTTTCGTTAGCGAAAGTTAGAGGCACAATTGGAGAAGTACGAAATCCGAAGTGCGAATGACAAGTTACATTATTCGACATTCGACATTTGATATTTCTTTCTGATCCCTGTTTTCATGGCATCTCAACCAGACTCTTCTGCAAGAATAACGACAGGGGCGCGACTGTTCATCATTGCGCTGTTGAGCTTTTATTTTTTAGGATATTCGCAGTTTTTGAGCATTTGCTTGGCGGCGATCGCTGGGGTCTGCGGCGGCTTTATTGCCTCCTGGTGGAATGCTAAAGAAGATTACGTAACTGACGAGGCTGTCCAAGCAGAGGAAGGCGCTGCAATGACGGTGGCTCAAACCCGTCCAAGGCGATATGGCATGGGCGTAAAACTAGCAAGGCAACCTCAAGCAGCCCATGTTAAAAGGCGATTTGGCTGGCTTTTTCGCCGTAAGCGGTCTTAGGAGTAGGGAGTAGGGGGTGCGGAGTGCGAGTAGAAGGAAATCAACTTATCCAACTGAAATTGTCAGACCAATGGCGTTGATAGACTTTCTCACTGATGTGTGAGGTACGATCCAACACCCGACACCTAAAACCTAAATATATCAACCCTGATTGAGTGGGATGAGGTGCTGTTGCATCGCCACAATTACTGCCTGAGTGCGATCGCGCACTTCCAGTTTATGCAAGATCGCGTGAACATGAACTCGCACCGTGCCCGCAGCAATGTAGAGCATATCGGCAATTTCTTGATTCGTTTTTCCGGCTGCCAGCAGTTCCAGGATCTCTTGTTCGCGGTGGGTCAACGGGTTGATCAATACAGTTGGGGTTTCAAAATCTACCTTTGGCATTGGTTTTTCTAGAGCAGACCGAATTTCTTTCGTTGCCGTTTGATCCCACCAGGATGCACCTGCCGCGATCGATTTCAGCGCCAATACTAAGGTTTCTGCTGCAATGCCTTTCAGGCAATAACCCTGTGCCCCGGCTTCGATCAGGCGCGTGATTAGCGCGGTTTGCGAATGGGAGGTGAGTACCAAAATCGGCAAATTTGATTGTTGCTTGATCTGCCGACAGGCTTCCAGCCCACCGATTCCGGGCAACCCCACATCCAACAGCACGACATCAAGCGGCTGTTGAATGGCAAGCTCCACTGCTGTTTCGCCGTCTTCTGCCTCTGCCACAATTTCCAAATCTGGCTCTTGCTGGAGGCGCACTCGCAGCCCTAAACGAAAGAGTTCATCGTCTTCAACCAGTAAAATTCGGACAGGCGACATATTAAACCAGCTTAACCAGCGGATGAGGATAGACGGGCAGTTTGAAGGCAAAGAGGGCACCGGCGGTGATTTCTGGTCGGTCTTTACCGATCGCGCTGCTATGGGAAAATCGGTTCTCTGCCCAGATTGTACCGCCGTGGGCTTCAATAATTTGGCGGGATAGGTAAAGCCCCAATCCAGAGCCTTTGATGGTGGGGCGATCGCTCTGTCCTTTGCCGAAGCGTTTCACGGGGTGCAAAAGCGGTTGCAACTCGACGACGAAACGATTAATGTCCGCATTCCCGCAGGTGCTAAACCCGGCAGTCGGATTCGGATTAAAGGGAAAGGTCGCCCCAGCCCATTCTCTCAACAGCGCGGCGATTTATATCTGACGATCGACCTGCTGCTCCATCCGTTTTTCCAGTTTTCGGGTGATAACCT
>CASBQE010000147.1 GCA_949127665.1 Synechococcales cyanobacterium PMM_0083 | reverse complement strand
CGCATGGAGGACTTGCTTTAATTCGCTATATTGGCTCATAGGGTTTCTGATGAGTGTAGTAATTCTGATGAAACCCTATCCTGCTCATTCTTTCAAGCTTTTTGTCCCGTACTTAGGTCCTGAACAAAGAGATAATACGGTCAGACCTCGTCTCACTTCTAGTAAGCATCAGATCACTCAGCTTCATGAATAACAGTAGGGATCGAATCATCACGGAATTCTCAACCTTTTGCACGATCGCCCCAAACAGTGATTCCTCATTTGTGCGGAAACAGGATGTGGGTAAGAAAAAATTCATGGAGCGGCTTACCTCAGAGGCTCCGTCAGTGAATCCAGACTGTTGGGCACGCTACTTCTTATTAATTCTTCAGCAGCACAAAAGGTTTGCCCTGAAATCTGAGTTTTCCCAAAAGGAATGCATCGACCAAATGGCGATCGCCGTGAAGAATTTAGTCACGCAGGCACCCCAACAAAATTGGAAGTTAGCAGAGTTACATGACTATCTTGCCTCTCAAGATTCCTATCATCCTGCCCAAAAATTGTTTGATCGCCAAGCCGCGATCGCCAAGCAACTCTTGATTGCCCATCTCCAGCGTCCGAGCCGTTTTTCCGCCTCTCGCTCCTATCAGAGGCTGTCTATCAATATCAAAAAGCAATTTTCTCTAACAGACTGCTTGCAGGAGTCAAACCAGATTATTGCTGATCCGTTGCAGTGTTTAAAGACCTTTGATTTAACTCGTCCCAACATCACGTTGAAGACCTATGCTGAGAAGAAACTTTGCCAACAATTGCCTAATATTATTGCTGCTAAGCTCGGCACCCCCAGAGTTTTTTCAGATTGGGGACTGCTTCGCCATACTTCAAAAAAGCAGCTATTTGCCGCATTGGAGTCTTATGGATTATCTGAAGTTCAGATAATTCGACATCGTTTAATTTGGCAGTCTTTTCAAGAAATATATAGCGCAAAAGCAGAAGGACGAAGCCCATTACCACCCCCTAGCCAAACTCAACTAATTGATATTCGCGATCACTACAAGCAAAGATGTCATGACTTTCAACTCACGCCAGAGATAACCGAGTTAGAGGTGAGCAGTTCTTTGCAAACCTGTATTCAAGCAATTCGACACTATCAAAATCGAACAAATGCTATATCAACCTTTGATGAAGCTTTGTACCAAAATCAGGATACCAGCAGCGAAACAAATGACCCACTGGAAGAGGAAGAATTTGATGCTAGTTTGAATGAAGAAATTTTATTTGGAGTAGAGAAAGAAGACATAGAGAAGGATATAAGCCTAGACCCGTTAGAAAACCTGATAAACGCAAGTGACGCAACAAACTTGGCTGATGTCGGTAGGATAACTCAAAATACCGTTGCAGCAATTTTTCTTGCCTTGGAGCGGGTTGCCCAAATCGCGCTTCGACTAAATTATGGCTTGGACTTTAATCAAGCTGAAATTGTGCAAATTTTAGGAGAACCCTGGAAATTGCTACCTCAATGTACGCGATCGCGTACATTCAATCGCTGGAAAAAACCTTTTCTAGATCAGCTAACCTCTGACGTTCGAGCTGCTTATCCAGAACTTTTCCCGGAACACCAGCCCCATGACGATCTCATCCAGGCAATTAAGCAATATTTAGAATGGTATCTCAATCAGTGCTGCACCAGGTTTTTTCATCCGCCCTTATTGGCTGACTATACGGCACTCAATCAGCCAGATAAAGAATCTCTTATCCTCCGCTATTTCCATCAAATGGATGAGGCTGCGATTGCTCAAAAACTGAACTTTCAATCAACCCAAGCGGTTCGCGAACACATTCATTGCCGGATGAAAAGCTTGAGTAATGCCCTCAAAGAGTGGACTAAAACCACTTTAGAAGTCAATCTTGACCTGTGCCAATCCACGCCAGAAAAATTATCCTTGTTTATTGAAACCTGGTTAACGAATCCAATGAATGATAAACCTCAAATTTCAACAGAGTAAGGAAAGGACGATGTTAATACTAGACGATATGGTAACGCTTTATCCTGAGCAACTCTGGCTGGAGATTTCGCCAGAAAGTTGCCAAACTGCCCGTCAAACGGTCAATGCCCAAGCCTATAGCAACCCCGTTGCAGTTGAACGCGCCTATCACAACATCATTTGCCAAACAGTGTTTGCCAACTGGCTGCGCGAAGATCCCGATCTTCCCCTACCGGTTTCCTGGTTATCTCCGCAGGAACAATCTGCTATCTGGGAGTTTGTCAATGGGTCGATCCTGTTGCTGAATACGACTCGATTGACACTTGTTCCCAGCGATACCGCTAACCTTGATGAACTGAGCGTAGAACAGGAATGGGTCGATATTCCGGACTGGGCATCTCACTACTACCTGGCAGTTCAATTGAATTTACAGGATGGCTGGCTACGGGTTTCAGGCTATACCACCCATAACAAACTAAAGCAGCAGGGCATTTATGATGCAATGGATCGCACCTACACTCTGGATCAATCTGAGTTAGTTGAAGATTTGAATATTCTGTGGGTTGCACGGGAGACATCCTGCTGGTTCCCAATGGTAGCCCCCCTATCAGTTCTTTCATCAACCCAGACAGATGCCCTCATTCTCCCCCTTAGTCAATCTCGATCGACTTCTCCCCGTCTGAATCTTCCCCCAGAGCAATGGATAGCTCTGATTGCAAACCCTGCATGGCGGAAAAACTTATACCATCACAGAACTGCCACTACTCATCTAGGACAGTGGTTTCAAAACCTAATCGAACCGGGCTGGCAAGCAATCCGCGACTTCGCAGTGCTGCAATCTCAATTCCCCACTTATGCTCTGGCAAGGGGGATGACACCGCAGGAGAAAAGGATTGATGGGGAAGGCTATCAGCTTGCAGTGATGGTGATTTGTGAAGACTTTGAATCCAATCCTCATGCGGTAGATACTGCTCAATCATTGGTAGAAGTTGGATTCATTGTGGGTGTGCGAGTTGTGCAGTCGAACTTCGATCGCTCTCATGCCCATTTACCCATTGATGTGAATGTGGAACTGGCTTTTCCAGATGAAGTTGGACAGATGGAGACGATCACAGAACATTTAACTTCTGATACCCCAAACCTTACCGTATGGTTTCCCAAGTTAATTGTTCAATCTCAAGAGTCCGTAACGCTAATGCTAATAGCGGGGAGTTGGCAATTTGTCCAGAACTTTACTCTTTGACAAAGATACTTACAAAGCAGGACAAATTTTATTAGGTAAAATCACGCAGCAGTGTGTTAAACTCTCATTTAAACAATATCTTCCTGTCTAAATATTATTTTTGTTAGTTGAGCCTAGTTCAAGGCGTTTCGATCATTCCTGTCCTGGATCAGAAAAGTTTGGGAACGATAACCGATGTCGCGTGAGCCTTTGGATCAGTTGAAACGGGGAGGGGCTAAGCTCAAGGTGCTGTTGGTAGGAGTCAACCACTATCAAGATCGCAACCTGGCTTCGCTGAGTTACTCTGTAGCCGATTGTGTGGGAATTGAAGAAGCTCTTAAAAAAGTAACCACTCAATTTCCACATTGTCAAATTGATACACTGTATGGCGTTTCTGATTCCTCGGTGAATGTTCAAGCATTTTGCGATCTCCTTGATCAACTACTGGCAGGCACCGTACCAAAAGATACGGTCTTATTTTATTTTGCTGGGCATGGTGTTCTAGATTCTACTTCCAAAGAGCTTTACCTGTGCTTAAGTGAAACTTGTTTAACCCATCTGCCGGAAACCGCAATCCCGATGAAGCGGGTGCTAAATCAATTAGCTGAGGTGGCGGCGGGTAAGCAGGTCGTTATTCTGGATGCTTGCCACAGTGGAGGTGCTTTTCATAGCAGGGGCGCGATTGCTTTAGAGGACAATGCAACTTCATTAGATTCATCTTCTGAATTTGATCCTGACTTTACGCCTTCACTGCGGGAAGCATTGCAGGATTATACAAACCAGGGATACAAGCAAAGTAAGCATTTTCACGCCTTAATGTCCTGTGATGTGGGGCAACAATCCTATGAAATGCCAAATCGACAAAATGGTATTTTTAGTTATTACTTAATTCAAGGCATTCAGGGCGAGGCAGCAGACGAACAAGGGCGGATTCAAGTCGATCGCCTCTCGGAATATGTGGGAGACCACACAACTGCCTATTTTCGAGAACGGCAAATTCCAGAGGGGCGTTCCCAAACGCCAGTTCACCTAAAGGGGGCTTCTCAAAAAGTCATCCTGGGGTTTGTGGAACCGCCAAAAGCACCTGAACGCTTAGAATCAACTGGATCGAGAAGTACTCTCCTGTATCGACTGGAGCAATATCGTCATGCGGTTGGAGAAGCATTTGAACAAGCCTATCCCCTGAGCGAAGAAACCTGGCACCTTTTAAAGAAATTTGCTGGCAATTTTTATTTGCCTGAAGAGGAGTGCCAACGAATTGACTCAGAAATCGAACAACAGGTTGAGCGAACCCTGGCTGTTTATCAACAACGAGCCACTCAACGCTTGCATAACTCCTATCCTCATGAGGCTGATCCTTTCACAGAATTACGCAGGGAAATGGGGCTAAAGCCAGAAATTTTGCAGCCCTTTGAAGCCCAAGCAAAACAAACTTTTCAGGAGCATGAAAAAGAGTACCGCGATGCATTTTTAGCAGTGTTATACGAGCGAGGGGCGATCAGTTCAGATGCTCGTCAACAGTTGCAACGCTTACAACAGGACTGTGGTTTTGCTCCAGCGGTGGTTACTCAATTTGAAACTCAGGAAACCCGCGAATTTGAGCGTTGTCAAGCGGAGTATCAACAGTTATTTTTTGAAGCGATTCATGATAATCGAGTCGATCAACAAGCCCTGGCACAGGAACAAAAGCGATTAGGCTTGGGCGATGCTGTGGTTGAGCAGATTGAAGCAGATCTTACCCAACAATTTGAGGCGAAAAAATTAGAGTATCGAGGTAGATTTGCTGGCTCTATTCGATCCGCAACTCATCCGGATCTTTCCTCATTCAAAGCGTTACAAAAGAATCTTCTACTCGGTGATGCCCTGGTAGAAATCATTCAAACAGAAGAAATTCAGCGATTAGCGCGCGATCGCAAAAAGTATCGTGAGAAGTTGAAGAGTCATCTCCATCAGCAAGTTGATCTTAATGTGGCGGAGTACCATCGTCGCCAACAAATAGAGGAATCGATTGATTTGGCAGATGACATTTTAGATTTGCTCGATCAGGCTGCGATCGCAGAATTTGAGCAGGATTG
>CASBQE010000146.1 GCA_949127665.1 Synechococcales cyanobacterium PMM_0083 | reverse complement strand
TTCACCCCGACGATCGCGATCGCATTGAAGCAGCATTACAGCAAGAAACTCAAGGCGAAAACTTTGATCAAGAGTATCGCTATACCCGCCCCAATGGTGAAAATTGCTGGTTGCGATCTCAAGCATTCCCTATCAAAAACGACACCGGAGACATCGTTCGGGTGGTGGGCACCGTGGAAGACATTAGCGATCGCAAGCGCGTCGAAGACGAACGCAAACAGACTGAAGCCGCCCTTCGAGACAGTGAAGAGCGGTTTCGCAGAGCGTTTGATAATGCGCCCATTGGCATGTCTCTCATTTCACTGACTGGGCAGTTTTTGAAGGTGAATGCTTGCTATTGCAACCTCGTTGAATACACCGAAGAAGAGCTATTCAAGCTGACTTTTCAGGAGCTTACCCATCCGGCTGACCTAGCCGAAGATGTTGAAGGTATTCGCCAGATGCTAGTGGGTGAGATCCGATCGTTTCAAATGGAAAAACGATACATCACAAAACAAGGAGCCATTGTTCCAGTGTTGATGAATACAGCGCCTATCAGCGATCTCGGTGGTCAACCGCTCTACTTTGTAGAACACATTCAAGACATTCGCGATCGCCTCAAAGTAGAACGAATGAAAGACGAGTTTATTTCGGTGGTGAGCCACGAACTCCGCACGCCATTAACCTCCATTCGCGGGTCGATCGGCATTCTGGAATCAGGTATTTTTAACGATCGCCCCGAAAAAGCTAAGCAGATGCTGAAAATTGCGCTGAACAACAGCGATCGCTTGGTACGGCTAGTCAACGACATTCTTGATTTGGAACGATTAGAATCTGGCAAAGTTCAGCTTGTAATGGAGCAATGCCAGGTCACCAGCTTAATGCAGCAGGCAATTGATGGCGTTCAGGCGATCGCCGATCAATCCGCCATTACTCTGTCCCTCACTTCCCTTTCCGCCACCCTATGGGCAGCCCCCGATGCCATCATTCAAGCCCTGATCAATCTGCTCAGCAACGCCCTCAAGTTTTCATCGAGTGGCGATACAATTTGGCTCACAGCAAAAATGCAACAGGGGGAAGCCGCAGAAATAGAAAGTCGAACATCAAAAGTTAGACGTAACTTCAAACCCAACACTCAAAACTCCATCCTTTTCTCCATTACCGATCAAGGTCGTGGCATTCCAGCAGACAAACTCGAACTCATTTTTGAACAATTTCAACAGGTCGACGTGTCTGACTCACGCGAAAAAGGTGGAACCGGGCTAGGGCTAGCAATTTGCAAAAACATTGTGCAACAACATGGCGGAAAAATTTGGGTAGAAAGCACCCTCGGCAAAGGCAGCACCTTTTGTTTCGCATTGCCCCTGATCGGTTAGGTTTTAGAACAGGTTTCGGGCTTCGGCTTCTGACCTCTAATTCCTGCCCACTCGCCTCTTTCCCCTTGCCTCTTGCCTTCTACTTATGACTAAGCAAATTCTAATTGTGGATGATGACGATGATATTCGGGATGTGGTGCGGGTATCGCTAGAAGAATTTGCGGGTTGGCGGACGATCGCGGCAACATCCGCTATTGAAGGGTTGCAAATTGCCAAAACAACTGCTTTGGATGCCATTCTGGTCGATATATCCATGCCGGATATGGATGGTTTTGAGATGTGTGAGCAGCTTCAGGCAGATCCTCGCACTCAGCAAATTCCAGTGATTGTGTTAACGGCGAAAGTATTATCTAGCGATCGCGATCGCTTTACAGAGCTAGAGGTGGCAGGCATCATCTCCAAACCCTTTAACCCGCTTACCATTTGGAGTCAAATCGCAGAAATGTTGGGTTGGAGTGTGTAGAATCGCTCCTTCCTATCAGTTTCATATTTTCTTGGTCTAATCTAGTGGACGAATGATTCAGTAGCTTTTGACTGGTTCCAGTCATCTCTAATGATGACTTATCCAAAATTAGCTACGTTGAAATTGCAACCCATGTTTTGAGTGTAGTTTGACAAAAGCTACAGAGATGCGAATATACTTCTGCACATTTGGCGATATGAATTGCCAGACCAATGTTGGAGAATTTGCAACTGGATTTTGACCAGCATTCTCAGATTGAAAAAGGGTTTGTCCCTTTCATAGCAACAGGATGTTGTTCATGGCTACTAAATCAATTTTATTAATTGAACACGAAGCCAGTATTCGAGGGGTTTTACACACTTGTTTGAGCGAGTTTGGTGGTTGGAGCGTCACTCTATCAAACTCAATTCAAGAAGGAATTAATTTATGTACGATGACTTCTCCGGATGTGATTTTGTTAGATGCTTCAACTTCAGAAACCGATGCTCTAATATTTTTAGAGCAATTGAAACAATATTCAATAGCTCAAACTATTCCAATTTTGTTAATTACTGCTAGAGCCAGTTGGTTTACGCTGAATCAGCTTAACCAAATGGGATTTGCCGGAGCGATCGCAAAGCCATTTGATCCCTTTACCTTGCCTGCTCAAGTTTCTCGCCTGCTGGGGTGGAGTGACGGCGATTGATAGTAAACTTGTTGGAGTTCGGAGTCACTGAATTGCTCAATAGAAAAGAATTTCAAGTAAAGATCAACCCAGGAGAAAAACATGTCTAGCTTAACCGTTTGGAAATTCAATACCGCTGATGGTGCAGATAATGCTTTGAAGAAGCTAGAAGGTTTGCAAAAACAACAGATTATTCAAGTTTTGGATGCCGCGATCGTCTCATGGCCCCAAGGACGGAAAAATCCTAAAACTTATCAGGCAATGAATACCACCGGCGCGGGTGCGCTGGGTGGAGCATTCTGGGGAATGTTGTTTGGTTTAATCTTTTTTGTGCCCCTTTTTGGTCTACTCATTGGTGCTGCTACGGGCGCGATCACCGGCAAGTTTACAGACTATGGCATCAATGACGGTTTCATCAAAGATGTTCAAAGCAAGGTCACAGAGGGAACCTCTGCCCTGTTTTTGCTGACGGGTCAGGTGACTGTAGATAAGGTTGAAGCGGCATTTGAAGACGCAGAAAAGGGTCAATTGATTCAATCCAACCTATCCACTGAGCAAGAAGCAAAACTGCGCGAAGACTTTGGTGCAGAAATGTAATTCAGCTTTTCTGATTTAGAAGCAGATCGATTCGCCCATCACTTGAATCGAGAATGCGGCGCATCCTGTAGGGGTATGGCAATGCTGTGCCCCTACACCATGATTGTTTTACACCAATATAGCGATCGCTCTTCAAGGTGCATCGCATTTTATATCCGCATCAATCACATCTAATTGAGGAGTCATACCAATGAAACCGCTTTTAACCACTACAACCGCACTTTATCTTGCTACAGCGGCAATGATGTTGACTCAACCCGCACAGGCACAAAACTTCCCAACTGCACCCCAAAGCTGTGTTTACCTAAGAGAAGTGAGTACGGGGAGGACTTCGGCTCGGAAAGTGATTCAAACGAATAACTCAAACGCCAATATTGATTTCGTGGTGCCAACAGGCAGAAGCTTTAGCAGCTACGTGGGCAAACTCATTCCTGAAAATAATGCGCGTTACATCATAGAACTGAATCTTAAATACAACGACAACACCACTTCAAGAGCGTTGGATCGGACGATTCAAGCACGGCGTTTTTATCTCTACCAACAGCCCTTTCGCACCCCAACAGATAAACAACCTTTTCAAATTAATGCGCGCGTCACGGGCGATCGCAATACCGCTTACCGAATTGCTATTTTAGCCTGTCAGTAGTTGTCATTTATGTCGCGTCAATTTCACTGGTGCAAAAACATCCATGAAATTGACGCTATTTCAGGCAGGCAGCAAGAGTATCCTATGGCATCAGGACAGGATTACAATCCGACATCAGAACCGCTCCTTATCGACCCATTAGTATAAACAAACCCATGACTGTTGCTACTAATCCTGTTGCTACCAATCAAAGTTCTATCGCTTATGGCGTTCATTCAGAAGTAGGCACGCTGCGAAAAGTGATGGTGTGTGCGCCCGGTTTGGCACACTCCCGTTTGACTCCCACCAACTGCGACGATCTGCTGTTTGATGATGTCCTATGGGTCGATAATGCCAAGCGCGACCATTTTGATTTCATGACGAAGATGCGCGATCGCGGGGTCGAAGTCGTCGAAATGCACAATCTGCTGGCTGAAACTCTCGATAATCCGGCTGCCAAAAAATGGCTGCTAGATCAGCAAATCACTGCTAATGAAGTTGGAGCGGGGCTAGTCGAAGATGTTCGAGGCTTCTTGGAAAGCTTGCCCTCTCGGAATCTGGCAGAATTTATGATTGGCGGACTGTCGGTGATGGATATTCCGGTCGGGCACGGCAGCGAAATGCTCAAGCTATCTCGCGAGGAGTTTGGCATGACTGGATATCTGCTGCCTCCGTTGCCAAACACGCTCTACACTCGTGACACCACCTGCTGGATTTACGGCGGTGTGACATTGAACCCGCTCTATTGGCCCGCTCGTCATGAAGAGACTCTGCTAACCACGGCGATCTATAAGCTTCATCCCAGCTTTGGCGAGGCAGTCAATATCTGGTGGGGTGATCCAACCCAAAATCACGGGTCTGCCACCGTTGAAGGTGGAGATGTAATGCCGATCGGTAATGGTAATTTGGTGATTGGCATGAGCGAACGCACGTCTCGCCAAGGTATTACTCAACTGGCGGCAGCCCTGTTTGCCAAGGGAGCGGTGGAACGGGTGATTGTTGCTGCCATGCCGAAACTGCGATCGGCAATGCACCTGGATACGGTCTTTACCTTTTGCGATCGCGATGTCGTTACCCTGTTTCCCCAAATCATGGATCAAGTGGTGACATTCTCTCTGCGACCCAGTGATAAAGCACCCGGCTACGAATTGACCAAAGAATCTGAACCCTTTACGGATGTCGTTGCTTCTGCCCTCAATTTTAAAAAACTGCGAGTCGTCGCCACGGCTGGCAATCCCTATGCAATGGAGCGCCAGCAGTGGGATAGCGGCAACAACATGGTGGCGGTGTCGCCCGGTGTCGTCTTCGCCTACGATCGCAACACTCACACCAATACAGCCCTCCGCAAAGAAGGCATCGAAGTGATCACCATCGTCGGCGCGGAACTCGGTCGGGGTCGTGGCGGCGGACATTGCATGACCTGCCCTATTATTCGAGATGCCGTTGATTTTTAGTGACTCGCTCGGACTCATCGATAGTTCAAAACCAGGAGAGCCAATATGTCCTTAGGTCCCGTTGAGATGCTGTGCATCAAGTTTCCCAGCAACTTCATCAAAGATGAAATTGCATCAGCGTTGAAAGCATTAGTTGAAAATAAGACAATTCGCATCATCGATATCCTCTTCATCAAGAAGAGCGAGAGCGGTGAAGTGACGATGACCGAAATGGATCAGATGGAGGATGTGGATCATAGCCTCCTAGATCCAATCATTGCTGATATTTCTGGGCTGATATCGGAAGAAGATGTTCAAATGCTCTCTCAATCACTGTGTAATGACTCTTTCGCAGCCCTGATGCTGTTTGAAAATATTTGGGCAACATCATTCCGGGATGCAGTTGTCAATTCAAACGGTGAACTTTTGTTCAGCGAACGGATTCCCAAGAGCGTCATTGACGAAGTGATGGCGGAGCAGAGTCAGGCAGCAGTGTAACCCTGTAGGGGCAGGTTTAGCAGACACGATCTATACAGTGCCAACTTGACGGCAAACCCTGCTCCTCCCATTAGGTCTAACGATATATCCATTTTTTGCACTATTTTCTTATTCCAAGGAGTCTCACATGGTAGGAAGACGAGGCGGTCGAGGTTTGTTGGGTACTGTGGCAAGAACAGCCGTGATCAGCAGCACCGCAACGGCAGCGAGTAGAGCGACGAGTGGCGCGATGCAGCAGAGTGCGATGCGATCGCAGCAAGAACAAGCCGCCGCAATGCAGGCTCAAAATGATATGGAGCAAATGAAAGCTCAACTCGCCGCAATGCAATCCATGCAGGTTCAGGCAGCAGTTCCAGCGGCACCTGCATCACAAGCGGCACTGGCACCACAACCCGATCTGTTAGCTCAACTGACCCAACTGTCGCAGCTTAAAGACGCAGGCGCACTATCTGACGAAGAGTTTCAGCTTGCCAAAGCAAAGCTACTCAATTAACAGAAATATTTAGGAGTAATCACGATGGGTACTGAGAGTAATCGGGGCGCGTTGGTCATCATTGGCGGCGCGGAAGATCGGGAAGGCGATTGTGTCGTTTTGAGAGAATTTGTGCGAACTGCGGGTGGCACTAAAGCCCGGATTGCCGTGATGACTGCCGCTACTGGGCACCCCGAAGAAGTGGGAGATACCTATATTCGCGCTTTTGAGCGTTTAGGGGCAGAATCGGTGCAAGTGGTCGGAACGGAGAATCGTCAGGATTCCGAGTGCAAGGATGGAATTCGCATCATCGATCAAGCGACGGGTATCTTCTTCACCGGGGGCGATCAATCGCGCATTGTAGATTTTATCAAAGATTCTCCTTTGTGTGATGCTATTCGCAAGCGGCATAGAGCAGGAGTCGTGATTGGTGGCACCAGTGCGGGTGCGGCGATGATGCCCGACGAAATGATCATCGGCGGAGCATCGGTCTCGAATCCCAGTGTTGACGCGGTCGAAATGGGTCCTGGGATGGGCTTCTTACCCGGTATTGTCATCGATCAGCACTTTGCTCAACGCGGTCGCCTCGGTCGGCTTCTGGCAGCATTGGTGCTTCAACCTGCGGTGTTGGGTCTAGGCATTGATGAAGACACCGCTATTATTGTTAAGGGCGACGAGTTTGAGGTGGTGGGGCAAGGCGCGATTACTGTTGTGGATGAAACAACCGCCACTCACAACAACCTGGAGGGATTGCTCAGAGATGAAGCGATCGCGCTGTGTGACGTGAAGTTACATATCTTGCCTCATGGCTATCGCTTTAACCTGAAAACGCATCAACCGATAGTGTAAAAGACAGAGCATGAGTCGAGCGCAAAAGATTCAATTTAGGCATCAAAGCTTTTGGGCGATCGCCCTCACTCTATTTATGGTCGCCTACAATGTCAGCGTCATGCCTGCCATCATGTCTCTGCTGGCGCGGGAACTCAATGCCAGCGTAGGTTCGATTCAGGGCATCCTCGTTGTGTTTTCCCTAACAACCGCTTCTTTTGCACCCACCACCGAAAACCTATGCCGCTTTTATGGTCGAACTCGTGTATTTAGCATCGGTTTGACTTTGTATGGGATTGGCATTGCGCTCACCTCACTCAGCCCCTCAATTGGCATCCTGGCTATCAGTTTTTCATTGTTAACAGGCTTAGCCGCCACGCCCTTGATTAGCACCCCTTGGGCGATCGCGGAGTTGATGTATGGCGGCGAAGCTGAAGAACAAACCAACTTAGTCCTTATTTTGGCTTCAGTGCTGGGGGGATTATCTGGGGGAATAGTGGGCGGCTTCATTGCCTACCATCTGGGTTGGCGTTGGGCATTTGCGCCCTCAATCACTGTGCTGATTCTCGTGTCAAGATTCAAGCGATCGCTGCCAAATCAGATCATCCCCAGTCCACAAGCGATTGACTGGGTCGGAGGGTTGCTCTCATTTTTGGGGCTTAGTTCTATTTTTGCTGGCATTGGCTTAGCCGGAGAATTTGGCTGGTGGGAACCCAAACGTGAGTTTGCAATTGGGAGCATGATCATCCCGCCGTTCGCAATCTCAATCGTGCCGACATTAGTTGCCGTAGGAATGATTCTTTTAGGGTTCTTTGGCTACTGGCAACGTCGGCAGGCAAGTCGATCTGGGGCTTCTTTATTCCAAGTTGGGCTATTGCGTAGGCGAGGATTCGTATTTGGAATGTTCGCCGCGATGGTTCATACGCTGATTGTAACGGGCATCCAGTTCAACCTCTTTCAGTTTTTGCCCCTTGCCTTGTCGCTCAACCCCTTTAGAACGGCACTGGCAATCATGCCTTACAACTTGACCATGCCAATTGTGCTAGTCACAGTGGTCAAGTATCTAAGTTTGGGTAGCCGGATTACCCCTAAATATATCGTCTGTAGTGGAATTGCTTTATTGGCTGCTGGCATTGGTATTCTTTATATCAGCCTGCATCCCCAAGTCAAACCGCTTGAACTGGTGCCGGCGCTAATTATTATGGGCATCGGTTCAGGATTATTCTTGTCGTATATCAGCGTCCTCACCTTCTCAGAAGCTTCTGTGAAAGATAAACCACAGTGCCCTGGAATTTATAATCCAGTTCAGAATTTAGGCAGTTCTCTAGGGCGAGCAATTCTCGGTACGTCACTTGTATTTTTCACCTCTCAAGGTGTTGTCGATGGCGTTTTGCAAAAGCTAGATAAAACCTTGCCAACCCTCCAACGGATTGAAGTCACTGCCAAGTTACAAGAAATACTGCAAACGTTTTCTCAAGCAGAAATTAGAACAACCCTTGCAAATGAGGTGCCACTGTCAGTTTTGCCATCGCTGCGATCGATTAATCTTGATGCAGCAACGATAGGAATCAGAAATTCACTATTGGTTGCACTCATACTCACAGTAATTTGTTTTGTGCTTGCTATAGGCTTACCTAAATATCCCTCTTGTCGCTCTTCTTAAAGAAAATAATCGAATAAATTCTAAATTCTTAATGAAAAACTAGGGTGTTTTTATTTAATATCTACTGTGTTCTAACGTTTCTATTTCCATTAGACTTAACTACTCGTTTTCATTTTTCCAACCGAGGTTTTTTATGATTTCCAACCGCATTTTTTCTAACGTTTTCATGGTGTTGCTAGGTGCTAGCATTCCACTTGGTACTCAGTCATTGGTCAATGCGGCTGAGACGTGCAAGGCATTCCAGCCTCTTGGTGGTTCAGGATATGAGGTGAGGAAATCTGTTTCCGCAACGGGCGTAACTCCTGGAGTGAGGAATAACTGGGATACCGATTTTGTCGTCCCTCCTGGCACCCGTTTCACTCGATATATTGCAACCATCACGTCAGAAACGCCCGAAAATTACAACGTCATCATCAACTTTCGGTTTGCTGACAATACGGCTCGACAAGTGTTTAGGCGGGATGGTGTTCGCTTAGTCGGTGGAGTGCCGTTTCAGATTATTGGCGAACCTCCAAGTGCGTCTCGTCAACCGATTCAAATCAATACCAACATCAGTGGACGGCAAGGATCTACCTACCGAGTGGGCGTTTCGGGTTGTACTAAACAATAAGCTTGAAGCGTTTTAAGACCTCCTCTAAAATTTAGCTGTTGCCGAATTAATAGAATTCGTCGCGATCGCCGTAACATTACAAGGCGATCGCCCTCACATATCAAGACTACTGCATTGGATCTTTTTTGTTGAGTTTTAACTATATCGCCAGTATGAAACGCTTTAATTTTGTGATTGCCTTATTACCGCTGACTTTGATGACAGGCTGCATCACTTCAACAATCCGAGGAAAGCAAGCCGAGCTGTGTAGCCATCTGGCGGTATTGAACACTTCGATCTCTGTGTTTAAGCGAGTGAGCAGTGCTTCCACTTCCACAGTTAGTTCTTTGAAGCAGGCAGAAGAGCAGGTGAGCGTCGCCTTTAGAGATTTTAGGGGCACTGCAAAAGATAGCCTGCAAGAAGCAAAAGATGAGGAGTTAGAAAAAGACTACAAGAACTTAGAAAAAGCTTACGAGGACTTGGATAAGGAGGTGAAAAATATTCCTGATAAATCCACAATTATGCAGGCGATCGCGTCAACTTCTGACAATGTAGCGGCAGTAGAATCGGCAGTAACTCAAATGAAATCGGGCTTAAGATGTCCATGATTTCTTCTACTTTTAAAATGCCTAGCTAAACTACGGTTTTAGTTTTACGCATGGACTTTAAACCCAAGAGAACGACTCATAATACCTAATTACATACTGTCTGAATGGCTCACTTTTTGATTGCGCCGACTGCCAAAAAGATTGGCATAAACATAAGACAAAACACTGCCGAAGAGAAAGATTTGACACGTTAGAAAAATCCATAGCATCAGAATCATGACGCTGCCAATTACGCCATAGGAAAGGAAATGGCTGCCAATCGTGATCACGCTATTGCTGACTAACTGTTGCAATCCCACCAGTAATACAGTAACCAGTAAACCGCTCAGCCACACATCACCCCAAGCCACAAAAACAGACGGCAAAATCTTGAACAAAATGCAGGTCGCGATCGCCAGAATTAAAAACGATGACCCAATCTGAAGCCCCTTGGCTAATTGTAGTTCGTCAATCCCAATGAAGGAGATGGTGCCTCGAAAGTTTGCGGTTAGTTCAAGGATGGTTCTAATGGCAATATCTGAGATTAATGAAATCAGCAGTAACAAGGCTATTGCTAACACTAATAGAAACGAAAAAAGTTTATTAGCAATAAAGAAAAGCGCCATTTTAAGCGGTGACCCGGCTTCAGATACTCGACTGGGCGATCGCCAAATTTTGTTGACTGAACTTCTGAGAATCCCAAAGACCGCGCTGGCTGCCCACAGGAGCAAAACCGATCCAATCAGTCCTGCTCCGACACTATTGGCATTGAGGGAAACGAGGGTTCCTTTAATCAAATCGTGAACTTCTGGGGGCAGATATTGCACGATCCCGTCTTGAATCGATTGAAACGCTTCAGTAGTGGGACCCAGCAGGGAACCCACTACGCTCAAGATGACTAACAGCATCGGAAATAGGGAAAACAAAGAAAAGTACGACAGGGATGCCGCCATCCCAGGGCAATTATCTTGATCCCACTTCAATCCCGTTTTGATCAGGAGTTGAGCCTGTTTTGAAGGCAGAATCGTGGAGCGAATATATCGAATCATAAAAACTGATTTCCGGTTCAGATTTTCGGTTCAAACCAACGTTAAGCAGCGAACCTGAAGTCATTATGTCACTCTAGAAAACGAGTTTTTGCTCATCCGTTGAGAAACCGCAAGATCAAACGTTTTCTGATGGCTTAATCACATCTGACTCAATCATATCAACCTGAGTTTCTTCTAAAAGTTGAGGTGTCCTTTCTGGGGTTGACTGCATCCAAAGGGCGATCATGCCCGCGATCGGAATTGAAAGAAAAACTCCCAACAATCCAGCCACGCGCTCTCCAATAAACAGGGCAAGAAACAGGATAACCGGATTCAATTCCAAAGCATCTCCCATGACTTTAGGACGAATATAGTTATCTTGAATTTGAATCAGCACAATCGAGACGGCTAGCACCCTGAAGGCGATCGCACTCCCCTGAGAGCCAAGGACTAAAAAGGTGACAACAATCACCCCAAGCGTCGCCCCAATTCCAGGAATCGCATCAATGATACCAATGATGACTGCCAAAATCAGGGAATAATTCACACCCAAAAATGGATAAATCAGCAGAGTTGTAGTCGAAAGAAACAGCATCAATAGCAGTTGCCCGCGAATAAATCCGAGGAAGCTTTGCTGAAAAGTTGTGGAAAAGCGATCGCGGGAAGTAGCAGGAATCAGCTTCAGAAACGACTGCCACAGTTTTTCACCGTCGATCAACATATATAGGCTGATGACTGCCCCAAAAATGCCAACAAAAACGCTGGAAAAGACACTTTTCACAATGCCTAATCCACTCGCTAAACCCGTTTGTAGCGTACCAATCAGGCTGCTGATGTTTAATTGGTTGAGGAACTCTTGGAATGGCAAGAAATCTTGCTGTATGAGACCATTTTTGAGATCGCCTAATAAGCTCTGTCCTTGGCTCAGGGCTTGAAGTCCAATGCCAGTGACTAACCCCAGCAGCAGGATGATCGCTCCAATGAACACAAGGGTAATCGCCCACCCCCTAGAGATATAGCGCGAGAGCCACATCACCGGATAATTGAACAGCGCGGCAAAAATGCCTGCGACGGTAAAAAGGGCGATCGTCCCGTAGAAATAATTAATCAGTAATACAGTGATCCACCCGCTGCTAAACAGCAGAACATAGCGCACAAGCGTAGAGTTATTCAGCGTTTGCCACAGTGAGGATGATGGCTGAGAGACAGTTGGGGGACGCATGGTGAATGACAATAGACATTGCAAACAATCAGAGAGTCGAAGTGTTCAGATTGTACTATGCCGCTTGTTCAACAGGCTGATGCGATGGCGGATCTCAAAGCAACACATCGCAGGTTAACCAAAAACCTCTGCCCAACCTGCGAGTAGCGCTGATTCAACAGCTTTTTGAAGCAGCACACTGTTGCATCACGTCTGTTGCTAAATGCAAATTTGCTAGGATTCTTATATTCCTCTCACTAACAAAAAATTGGCAACCCCAAAACTGTTAAGTGAAGGTGAGGTGATGATTCCTAAATCACTACGAGAGGCTTATCATTGGGAACCTGGACAAGAATTAGTGGCGATCGCGGTGGGTGACGGAATTTTGTTAAAACCGAAAAAGTCTTTGCAGAAACAACCTTGGCTCAAGTAGCAGGCTGCTTCAAATACACAGGAGTTCCTAAAAATTTAGAAGCAATAAGATGCCGCCATTCGCCAGGGTATTGAGGAGCAGCGGAATGGTTTCGGTTGATACAAACATTATTGGTAGACTGCTCATTCAAGAAGATGAAACTCATTTGCAATTCTTCAAAGCTTGTCTATGGTACTTTACCAAAATGCTTTCAAATTCTAAGAAATGACGACAGTTGCAGTTTGGTTGAATAAACATACAGTCTCGGCGTTAAACAAAAATAATCCTATCCATGCAATATGGGCAGTTTCTGACTCTCGTATAACCGCAAGAACGAGCATACTGCTAGATTCATCACCGAAGCTATTTCGTTTGAATATCAAATGTCAAACGTTTGATGGTGAGGGCTTTATTGTCTACTTTACTCATTCAATTGGAATGGCATATTCGGGAAACAGTTTAGTTGGACTAAATTTTTATGTAAAACTGAATGATATACTCGGAGGTCTTCTTAATTGGAATTCAAAAATTCCGTCCATATATGAAGTTTCAATCTCAGGAGGAGAATTATTAAAACAACTGATCAAAGAAGTTGGACTTATCATTACAAATGGAGCATATTGTGAAGTCGCTATTTTTGGATTTTGCTGTGCATCTCAAAAATTTAAAGTAGTTTATTTGAAGCCTGAATTCACTAATGAAATTGGTGTGTCGGTTATTGAACAAGAGTTAAACAATGATGAAAATGTTCTTTTACTAGGTGATAAAAAACAAGACATAAGAGATTTAATCAGTCAACAAAGGGAACTATATAATGACAAAAATTTAGATTGGTGGAATACACCCATGAACATCGTAAAAAATATCGTAAAGCAAGAAGTATTTAAAGGTATTGGAGGAGGTGTACAAACAGGAATTGCAACTCAACAAGAATTTGGACTTTTGGGTGAAGTGATGTTTGTACCAGAAGGTAATCCAGGAGCTAGAGTTTTATATCAGAACCTAAATATTTCAGAACAAATTTTCAAGGTGGGAGATTGCACATTCTTTCCCCCAGGTGTTGCATAAAGATTTACTGACAAAATGAGATTCTCTCAACACCACGGTTGCTTCTAAACAAGAGGGGCATAAAACTTAATCAAACAAGACGAGGCAAATTAAAGGGTTCAAACTATTAGAAACTCATACCAAAAATGGATTCACGCAGGAAATCTAATCAAAAAGCCTTAAATGAAGTTATGGATAGGTTTAGAGTCCTTCTCTAACGCCTGTTTGCACCTGCCATAAGCTTGCATAAACACCTTGTTGATTTAGCAACTCCTCATGTCGTCCGCGCTCTACAATTTTGCCCTGTTCCATGACGTAGATGCAGTCGGCATTGCGAACCGTGGAGAGGCGATGGGCGATCGCGATGGTTGTGCGCCCAACGGTGATCCGTTCCAGCGATCGCTGAATGGCGGCTTCGGTTTCGTTGTCTACCGCAGAAGTGGCTTCATCCAAAATCAGAATCGGCGGATTTTTTAGCACAGCACGGGCGATCGCCAAGCGCTGCCGCTGTCCGCCCGATAGCTTTTGCCC
>CASBQE010000145.1 GCA_949127665.1 Synechococcales cyanobacterium PMM_0083 | reverse complement strand
TAAACGCGAGCAATGTTGCTTTTAGCTTCACAGACACCGATCGTGGTGTCAACTGGTGACGGGATCGAAATAGACCCGCCTGAACCACCAGGATTGCCCTCAGTCACTCGCCCAGACTCAAGTTTGCCGCCAGTCGTGATACTGCAATTGCTGCTAGAGTTGCGGCTAAATTGAACGATTACCTTAGTTTCACCCCGAATGTTGCTATATTCCACCACTTCTGGGTTGGTGTTAGTCGCGGCAGGAGTATCTAGCCAAGTGACATTCTTGATACGATCAAAAACTCGTAGCTTTAATTCGCTATTCCGTTTATAAACGCGAACAGTGTTACTTTTGCCTTCACAAACACCGATCATGGTGTCAGCCGCATGAGCAGGGTGTATCGAACTCACCAGCGGCACAGAAAAGCATACAAGCGTTGCCCAAGACAAACCAACAAACCCATGACATCTCATTCGCTCCACTCCCCACATTCTAGACTGATTCAGCTCTTATCATTATGTGTCAGGGGGGTTGCGTTGTCGCCATGTTTGTAGCACTCATTCTAGTTGAGAAGGGGTGCTTCTGATTTGTAGCTGCTCTAATTTAATTTGGTATCAGGTAATTCTATTGTACTGCTCTGAAAGTGCAGCCCGTCGGCAGGGGACAAGGGGAAACGCGATCGCCCCAAAAAATAGGGACGCAAACTTTTACGTCCCCAATACAGCATTTTTTGATAATAGAACTAGCAGCAGAAATTACATTCGACCAATGATGTTTTTTACGATGCCAACGCCAGTCACAGCCTGCCACGTAAACAAACCCATTAACACTAGATTCAAAGAAATGTGAGTATAGCGCGCCCAATCGCTGCCCTTTTGCATCAGCGGCGATAACGAAGCCGAAACGGCAATCATCCCAGTCATGCTCAAGCCCACAATTAAATGAGGATTGACAAACAGCTTGCCACTGTTGATGTAGGTTGCGCCCATTGCGCCCACCGCACCCAAAACCATCAGCGCTAGCAATAAGGAACCCACCTGGTAGTGCTTGAGGTTGAATTTTCCTTTAATCAATTCTTTCTTTTCGTCGCCTTGGGCTGAACGAGTTTTGCGAACTTTTAGCCCTAGGTAGAGTGCATAGACGGTTAATGCCAGCAGCACCCACATTAAAACAGGGTGAATAAATTGGCTCCAAACTTTGATGGATTTAAGAATTTCAGGTGTCATAAGAACGGCAAGAGAGAAGGATCTTGATAAAAAGTAGCATAGGCGATCGCGTCAGCGCATTCACCATCAGCATCGGTTCCCATCAGCTCTTCTGAGTTTACGGTGAAAACTGTATCATTCAATACGAACAATCAAAGGAGCTTCCATCTGGATTGTTTATTAGGTTCGCCCAGAGCTGGCGATTCACTCACATCCACCGTGATCGTCTGTGGGTCAGGGTTCGTGAATTGACATACTCCTGAGCATCAATCCCTTGCCACAGTTCTTTCCCAAAACTTTCAAGCTCTAGAATGCTGCGCTTAGCTTCAGGTGCGACGCGATAACGGACAATTTCTGGCAACTCTGACAATAGGTGCAGTTGTTCGTCTGGCGTAAGGCTTTGAACCTGCTGGCGAATTTCATGATAAGTAGACATAATCAATTTCCCGATTCTAGAATGCTTTTTAGTGAGAATTGATTAGGCGAGATCGCCGATAGTGATTGACTAAGATCGTTTTTATTGAGGATTGAGTGCAATGGTGATTTCTATCATAGTTTGCTAACTAAGCCAGGGGCTAACATTCCATGATTATGCAAGCAGAAGCGCAGCGCACCTATAGCCCTGAAGAATACCTGGAACTAGAGGTTAATTCAGCGGAACGTCATGAATACCGGGATGGAAAGATAATTCCAATATCCGGTGGAACAATGACTGAGGGAACAGTGGCAGGTGGAACACCCAATCACAACCAAATCGCCCTTAACCTCAGCGGTGCGTTGAACTTTGCCCTGAAGCGATCGCTCTATTGAGTGTCTGTTGCCGATCAGCGGCTCTGGATTCCTGAAAAGCGAATTTATGTTTACCCGCATGTGATGGTGGTTGCGGGTGAGTTGCAACCGTGAACAAGTGGATTTTCTCGGAATACGATGGTCTGGAGGCAACATTTCCCCTGCTTTTGGCTCCCTTCCAAGTTGAGCTGGCGGACATTTACGACAAGGTGGATTTTGCGGTGGCAGCGTAAATTAGCTAATCAGTTCTGCGAGTTGCATCCAGCGTTCGGTTGACTGGTCAATTTCTTGGGTGACTTCTGCTAAGCGATCGCTGAGCTTGCGAACATCCACAAAGCCACTATTCACGCCGCCATACAACACTTTTTCAATCTCTGCTTTTTCCTTTTCTAGCTGGGGAATTTTGGCTTCCAAAGTTTCGTACTCGCGCTTGTCTTTAAAGGAAGGCTTTTTTGGTGCGGAGTTGGGAGTTGGGAGTTGGGAGTTGGGAGTTGGATTAGCAGGCGTTTTCGGTTTGTCCTCGTTAGCGGCGCTTTGCTTTTTTGCCTTTTGAACTCCTGCCTCCGCTTGCTTTTTGTCGTCTGCTTCTTCTTTTTTAAAGTCTAGGTAGACGGAGTAATTGCCGGGATATTGTTTGAGAGTGCCGTTGGGTTCAAAGGCAAAGATGGTTTCGACGGTGCGATCGAGGAAGTAGCGATCGTGGGAGACAACGATAACGCAGCCGTTGAAGTCTTCGAGATATTCTTCGAGGACTGCCAGGGTTTGCACATCTAGATCGTTGGTCGGTTCATCCAAAATCAGCACGTTGGGCGCTTCCATTAGCACTTTCAGCAGAAAGAGCCGTCGTTTTTCGCCGCCTGATAGTTTGGCGATCGGGGCATATTGCTGATCGGGCGGAAACAGAAAACGCTCCAGCATTTGGGAGGCGGTGATGACGCTGCCATCGGAGGTTTTGACCAGTTCGGCGACGTTTTTGAGGTATTCGATTACCCGCAGGCTGTCGTTCATGCCGACATCTTCGGAGTGTTGGTCGAAGTAGCCGATATGAATTGTAGTGCCAATCTCGACGGTGCCAGAATCGGGCGGGATGCGTCCAGTGATGATATCCATCAGCGTGGATTTCCCGGCTCCGTTGCTGCCGATGATGCCGATGCGATCTTCGGGCGTGAACAGATGGCTGAAGTCTTTAATTAAGGTGCGATCGCCATAGGCTTTACACACATCCGTGAGTTCAATCACCTTTTTGCCAATCCGCCGCCCCACAGTGGTGATGTCTACTTTGCCAGTCACTTGCTTAAATTCTTGATCTTGCATCTCGCGGATGCGATCGATGCGGGCTTTTTGCTTGGTGCTGCGGGCTTTGGGTCCCCGTTTCAGCCATTCCAATTCGCGCCGCAAAACTCCGGTATGTTTGCGCTGGGTGCTGGCAGCAGAATCTTCTTCAAGCGCTTTTTTCTCCAGGTAATAAGCGTAGTTGCCAGCGTAGGAGAATAAATCGGCGCGATCGATTTCGATGATGCGGTTGGTGACGCGATCCAAAAAGTAGCGATCGTGGGTAATCAGCAGTAATGCGCCACGAAACCGATTCAGATAGCTTTGCAGCCATTCCACTGATATGGCATCCAGATGGTTGGTCGGCTCATCCATCAGCAGCACGTCTGGTTCGGATAGCAGCGCAGTGGCGATCGCGATGCGTTTGCGATATCCGCCAGACAATCCGCCAATCTTTGCCTCAAAATCGTGAATTCCTAGTTTGGTCAAAATGGCTTTGGCGTTGGTTTCCAGTTCCCATGCGCCCAAGGTATCCATGCGCTCTGACACACTGGAGAGTTTTGACAACAGCAGGTCAGTGTCGCCGTCCCCATGGGATAGTTTGTCCGAAATGGCTTCATACTGCTTCACCAGCGCCAGTTGTTCGCCGCTATCCGCAAACACTTGCTCTAATACGGTGAGGCTGTCATCCAAGTCGGGCTGTTGCGGCAGGTAGATGATTTTGGCGCTGGAGTTGACCCACAGTTCGCCGCCGTCGATTGGTTCCAATCCAGCAATCATTTTCAGCAAGGTCGATTTGCCGGAACCGTTGGTGCCAATCAGCCCGACCTTATCGCCCTCATCTAGGCTGAAGCTGGCATCCCGCAGAATTTCCTTAATGCCAAAGTCTTTTTTGAGCGATCGCAGCGAAAAGAGAGCCATAAATCATGCCGTGTCTGTCAGCTTCAGTGTAACGGAATTGTTAAACACGCTGACGATGATGATTTTTTGTAGCTGCTTAGCGATCGTCGTCCCTATCAATATCATCGTCCTCTGGCTTACTCATTTCCTCTTTGAAGCCCCGCAGGGTTTTGCCAATCGTACCGCCGAGTTCGGGGATTTTTTTAGGACCAAAGATCAGGACTGTTACGATGCCAATAATAATGACTTCAGGCCATCCCAAACCAAACATAAGCTGCCTCCAAAGGGGTTTCAATGCCCTCACCCTAGCCCTTTCCCAGCGGGAGAGGGAACAAGATTAGGCTTCCTCGCCTTGTAGGAGAAGAGTTTGGGGTGAGGGCAGTATATGCGTACAAAACATAGGTTACAGCGTACAGGCAAATTGGGCAGTGTGTCAGAAACAGCGTCAGAATTAGCACCTTAGACGCTTGATTAAGAGTTTCTGGTTTTAGACTAAAATTGCTCTAAAAATCGCGAGTCGCTGGTGTAGAAGCGGCGAATGTCATCAATCTGATATAAAACAGCCGCTAACCGTTCTACGCCCATACCACCCGCAAAGCCTGTGTAAACTTCAGGGTCGTATCCGACTGCTTTCAACACGTTAGGATCGACCATACCGCAACCCATAATCTCTAGCCAGCGCCCTTTCCACTCCATATCCACTTCAGCGGATGGTTCGGTAAACGGAAAGAAACTGGGACGCATTCGGATGGCGACTTCGCCAAAAAGTTGCTCCAAAAATAGGCGGACGGTGCCCTTCATATCGCTAAAGGTTAACCCTTCATCGATCGCCAAAAATTCGATCTGGTGAAACACGGCGGTGTGGGTCGCATCTACTGTATCTCGACGGTAGCAGCGCCCTGGAATGATGATCCGAATCGGCGGCTCATTTTCCTCCATGTAGCGAATCTGCACGGACGAGGTATGAGTTCGCAAAATGTTGCCATCGGGTAGGAAGAGCGTATCTTGCATATCCCGTGCCGGGTGATCGGGCAAGAAATTGAGCGCTTCAAAGTTGTAGTGATCCGTTTCCATTTCTGGACCTTCTGCCACGGTGTAGCCCAAACCCACAAAAATATCATTCACCCGATCCATGATCGTATTAAGTGGGTGAATTCGTCCTTGAGAACGATAGACTCCCGGCATGGTCACATCTAAGGTTTCTGTTTCTAACTGTGCCTGGAGTTTGGCTTGCTGCAAAACCGTGCGGCGCTGATCCAATTCTGCCTGAATCGCTTCCTTTACTTCATTGGCACGGGCACCAATGCGGGGGCGATCGCTCGGATCAAGCTTACCCATGCCGCCTAAAACGAGGGGAATTGGACCCTTTTTGCCTAAATATTTCACCCGTAACTGCTCCAACTGGTCAAGCGAAGTCGCTTCAACCAATGCTTGTTGAGCTTCCAGACGGATGGCTTCTAACTGGGCTTCCAATTCAGTGGACTGAACAGTCATAGGAAAATAAGTATCAAGATGAACATCAAATAGATTCTGGGTAAAACAACCAATGCCCTACCTCAGTCTAGTGTAGGGCTAGGGCTGGTCATCTGATGCGATCGCGCAAAATTAGGCGACAGGGTTATGTTAGAAAGAATCCAACCTTTGACTATCTGTCGCCTGTCACTTCTTTCTACCGTCCGTAGATCACTCGCGCATTTAAGTTGTTGTTTCTCAGAAAATAGCTCAAGGAATTTGCCGCATCAAAGCTCGAATAGCCACCTGCATTGATAAAGCTACCTTCTCTCGCCCGATCAAAATAAGCATTGGGCACAATTCGGCGAACTTGAACCAAATCTACAGGATTTGTACCCGGAACAGCAACGATGTAAGCACCACTGCCGACAGAGATGGGTCTCAAAATGGGCGGAACAGGCTCAGCAGGACCTCCAGCACAATTGTCTACCGGAAAAGACACTTGCCGGGAGCAGTTGCCATTGAAACCCACGTTAACGCTACCTCCCGACAAATAATCTGTGGCAACCCACCCACGGGGAATGATCTGCTGCCAGCGATAGCCATCGGCAATAGTAGGAATACCCGCCACATCTAGCGTTACGCCATCGTCAGCCCAACCTAGAATGTCGAAGTTAAGACCTGGACCTGAACGGATATTGAGACCAATGCCCGACCGAGTGCTAACTGTGCCCCCCGTTCGCGTTACCGAGATCGGACGTTGGTAATAGGTTTGCGCGATCGCCTGATTAGCACTGACACCAACGCCAATAGACGCGATCGCTAAACCTAAGAAATATAGCCAGGTTGAGGGTGAAACCTTACGAAACAATTGGGTAATTAGGGTGAAACGAACATTAGAAGTCTGGTCTTTTTGGTTAGAAGAAGCGCACACAAAGTCAAGAGTTTTCATAATGAAAATGAGGTAAACAACAGAATGACCTGCGCCCCAATTTGCTGAACGCCAGGAGAAGAAGCTATTCATTAAATTATCAGAACCTAATAAGATATGCCTAGAGTACAAGATCAATTAATCGGGATAAAAAATACTGTTTCCAATCTAAAGACTTTATTTTTTCACGCTACTTATCTATGAGTCTGATGTTTGTTGCACCTAACCTTAATCTGTCTAAGACAGTGACCTACAGCCCTGCCCATACGTTAGTTCCAACCTATGAGTGTTTTAATCGCTGTAGCTACTGTAATTTTCGGGTTGATCCGGGGCAAAGTCCCTGGTTAAGTTTGACGGAGGCGGAAGCGACGCTGCGATCGCTCCAGCAATCTACTTCAAGCCTTAACTCAATTCCTGTGATTGAAATTTTGGTGCTGAGTGGAGAGGTTCATCCCCAAAGCACTCGACGGGCTGCATGGGTTCAGCAGCTTTATGATCATTGTGCCCAAGCACTAGCACTCGGTTTTTTGCCCCATACCAATGCGGGACCCTTGAGCTTCGCAGAAATGCAGTTGCTCAAAACCGTCAATGTGTCGATGGGGTTAATGCTAGAGCAACTCACTCCAGATCTGCTGAAAACGGTTCATCGCCATGCACCGAGTAAGCAACCCGATTTGCGGTTGCAGCAGCTAGCCCAGGCGGGTGAACTGCAAATCCCGTTTACAACTGGATTACTATTGGGAATTGGGGAAACCGATCGCGATCGCTGGGAAACGCTGGAGGCGATCGCCCACATTCATCGTCAGCACCATCATATTCAAGAAGTGATTTTGCAACCCTATAGCCCTGGTCAACAAGAAGCTTGGGGTGGGTTGGCATTTAGCCCAGAGGAGTTGGTTAGCCTAGTTGCGATCGCGCGCCAGATTTTACCCGCAGATATTGCCATCCAAGTTCCGCCTAATCTGATTCAACACTCAACCGATTTAATTGCTTGTTTGGCAGCAGGAGCCAGAGATTTAGGCGGCATTAGTCCACGCGATGAAGTAAACCCAAATTATTCTCACCGTTTAGGCGGGAAGTTGGACAGCATTTTAAGTGAAAACGGTTGGCAACTGGTGCCCCGGTTGCCGATTTATCCTCAGTATGATCAGTGGTTAGCTGAGCCACTAAAACCATTGGTGCAGCAGTGGCGATCGCGGATTAACCTAACTCAGCCCCTAACTCACCCATTGCACCGGGGCTAGGATCACCATGTCATCTTTTTCGTTGTAACTGAAACTCAGCAATTCGACCGCAACAGACACTTGGTCAGTAACTCTTCCATTTTTAAAAGCTCCTTAAGTTACCCATCTGTCGCCAACAAATGTAGCGAAGCTGGGGACAGATAGAGATTTGAGAATCATGTTATCAGACCTAACAAAAAGTGGAACAATTTTTCGGTGTTTTGTCCTAAAAACTATCCAAGAACCAACCATTGATATCACTTGCGAGAGTGCCAAGCAAGTGATTATTAAATCAAGCTTGATCTATTTTGAGGGCAGGTCTTTTGTTTTTCCAGAAACGTGCTTAGATGCTCTGTCGGAGGGCACTGAATCCGTTGGAGAGCAGCAGCTACCGTTGCTGAGGAGCGCTGGCATCCAGCAAGAGGCGGTAGCGGTTTGTTTCCGAGATATACTTGCGCCCTGCAATTTCATCGGGAATTTCTTCTCGTAGCACTCGCCGCATATCTGCCAGGATGCGCTGAGACAGCAGATAATATTCATGTTCTGACGATCGCAAGGTCTTGGCAATCACCTCGGTGCAGTCGATTGGATAGACATTGCGGGGCAGATCACGGGGATGTAGCGGACCATCAGACCCCAATCGGGCGGGATTGCCTTTCAGGGTATCGCTAGCCCATAATGCCAAATCTCCTCGGTTAAAGTACACACTGGTGCGTCGGGTTAAATGCGCTAACAACTGCAATTTGTAGTCCAACCCAAAAGCATCATCATCTTCATCGGCAGCCATCATCAAAATTTGATTGAACATGCGAGGCTCTTGAGCCGAAAGCTGTCTTCGGATTTCTTGTAAAGCATGACGCAGGACGTAGTTCCCCATGCTGTGTGCGACCAGATGAATTTTTTCGTGGCAGCGATCGCCGTCTGGGGTGTCTGTAATAAAGTCTGCCAGTTTCAAAAAGGCACGAGCAAAGGCGACTCCAGAAGCGGCGGCATCCACTCGGTCATTCTTGTAGGCGATCGTCTTCTTTGCTTGCTCGCTGCTAGAAATCAGCAAAGACCCATCCGATGGCCAAGAGAATAGCACCACCATCAATTTGAGGGGTTCTCCAGTATCCATCGGGTTGCGATCGGTGAGCAATTTCTCTAGCTTGGCGGCACTCTGCAACGCACTTTTAAATGAAGTGTTGAACCCATGAATCAACACGACCGTGTCCAGTGCCTCGGTTTTAGCGCGTTCCTGAACCTCGGCAAAAATCTCATCGCTGCCCCGCACCGGACGACGAGCCTCCAGATTTTCGTGGGCGACTTCCACCACAATTTGATCAAAGTTGCGCCCCGACACCTGCGCTTTGCCAAATCGTAAGTTGGCTAATCCATCCGCGCTAAATTCGCTGCCAAAGTCATCAGGGTTGTTTTGCCGATTAGGTTTACGGTTGGTTGCAAAGTAAATTAGAGTCACAGCTATTTTCTTATCGAGCTTTAAACAATGCCGTCAGAGTAAATCACTCCCTTAACGCTGTCAGCAAAATGACTGTAATTCTTAATCTCTAATTGATTCTCTTACATAACAAACTCAGCCTTCGCAGGCACTTAAGAAACTCCCTTCACTGCTCATGATTCACACCATCTCCACCCAGCCTTTTCTCGATCAACAGCCAGGTACATCTGGACTTCGCAAAAAAGTGTCCGTGTTTCAGCAGCCGCACTATCTGGAGAACTTTGTCCAGTCTATTTTTGACAGCCTGGAGGGTTTTGAGGGAAAAACCCTGGTGGTAGGCGGTGATGGACGTTACTACAATAAAATAGCCGTTCAAATTATCCTGAAGATGGCGGCGACAAATGGGTTTGGGCGCGTGTTGGTCGGACGTGACGGCATTCTTTCTACACCTGCAGCTTCCTGCGTTATTCGGAAAAATCAGGCGTTTGGCGGCATCATTCTCTCTGCGAGTCACAATCCGGGCGGGGTGAAGGGCGACTTTGGCATCAAGTACAACAGTGGCAATGGTGGACCTGCACCGGAGGGCGTGACAGACGCGATTTTTGCCCGGAGTCAGACGATTCGTACCTACAAAATTTTGGCTGCACCGGATGTCGATCTGAACAAGTTGGGCTTTTCTAGGCTAGGCGGCTTAGCGGTAGAGGTGATTGATTCGGTGAATGATTATGCGCAATTGCTGGAGTCATTGTTTGACTGCGATCGCATTCGAGAACTGCTAACTAACGGGCGGTTTCGATTGTCTATCGATTCGATGCACGCGGTTACCGGAGCTTATGCCCATCGCCTATTTGAGCAGCGGTTGGGCGCATCGTTGGGCACCGTGCAAAACGGTGAAAGTTTGGAAGACTTTGGCGGCGGACATCCTGATCCCAACTTGGTGTATGCCGATGAGCTAGTGGGGCGGCTGTTTGGAGACAATGCTCCTGATTTTGGGGCAGCATTTGATGGCGATGGCGATCGCAATATGATTTTGGGTCGCAACTTTTTTGTCACTCCCAGCGATAGCCTTGCCGTGCTGTCTGCCAATGCAAAGTTGGTGCCTGCCTATCGCGCTGGACTGGCAGGCATTGCCCGCTCCATGCCCACCAGCCAAGCGGCGGATCGGGTTGCGGCTCACCTAGGCATCGATTGTTACGAAACTCCCACGGGCTGGAAATATTTTGGCAACTTGCTCGATGCTGGCAAGATTACCTTGTGCGGCGAAGAAAGCTTTGGCACCGGGTCGAATCACCTGCGCGAAAAAGATGGCTTGTGGGCAGCATTATTTTGGCTGAATATTCTCGCAGTGCGGCAGCAGTCAGTCGCGGCGATCGTCCAAGAACACTGGCAGATATTTGGACGCAACTACTACACTCGCCATGATTACGAAAACCTAGAGAGCGATCGCGCCCATGCCTTGATCCAAAATTTACACAACCTGATGCCAACCCTAAGAGGTAAGCAGTTTCGCAGCCATCAAGTGAACCACTGCGACGACTTCAGCTATACCGACCCAGTAGATGGTAGCCTTAGCACCCATCAGGGCATTCGACTGGGTTTTACTAACGGATCACGTATCGTGTTTCGGCTCTCTGGCACTGGCACCCAAGGTGCAACCCTGCGAGTTTATCTAGAACGCTACGAGCCAAATGCGGCTCACCACGCGCTCAATCCTCAAATCGCTTTGAAAGACTTAATTGACATTGCAGAAGAGGTTGCCCAAATTCATGCTTTTACCAACCGATCCACTCCAACCGTGATTACTTAACGTCTTCCAAAGCTAGAAGATTTGCAAAGAGGAGTGTCTATTTGCACCGTTCTCAGGTAGGTTAAGACAAATTTGAGGATTGCTTATGAGATACACCGTAGAAGATGGTGGGCGCTTAAATAACTTTGCGGTTGAGCCAAAGATGTACAAGGCAGAACCCCCCACTGGAAACCAAAAGCGTAACTACCTAATTTTAGGCATAGTCGGAATGGTGTTAGTTGGGGCATTAATGGCGGTTGCAGTGTCGGTGTCCTAACCATCTGCTACTGATTTTTAACTAAAATCGATCGCATCACTAGGTAGCATTTCACAGTGATGGCTTCCCGTTTGTAGAAAGTTTCATGGAACCTGCTTGCAGACGGGATTTTCAGTATAAAATCAGTAAAACGCTATCCTGGAAGTAGATCTGAGCATCGGCAAGGTGAGCTTATGGCAATGAAGATGTGGAACAGTATAACCGCGAGTGGATGTGTGATTGTTGGGTTGTTGGCTGGGCTTGTTGATGTCGCTGAGGCTTATCCTCGTGGGGTGCTAACAGCGCAGTTACAACGGATCTCTGCCGATCTGATGCGATCGCAGCCTCAAGGCTTTTTTCGGGTGGGTCGAATCCAGCTAGAGCGAGAAGTTGAGATGATTGACCAGCCGCGATCGCACCTTAACATCGACGTTCTAATCATTAATCCCAACATTCAACCTCAACCCGATCTATCGCCGTTAGAAATACCATTAAGACCATCGCCACCGCCAAAATAGTAGAACGCACGATTTGCATCCATGAGCCTTTATCTAGGAATTGACTTTGGCACCTCTGGCGCACGAGCTGCCGTGATTGACCCAGAGATGCGGCTCTGTGTTCAAGTGAGCCATCGTTTTACATCGGTAGAGCCTCACAAACAGGCGATCCACTGGCAAGAGGTATTATTTAGTTTAATTCAACAAATTCCTCAAGACATTCGCGCTCAAATCTGCGCGATCGCCATTGATGGCACTTCGTCTACTGTGCTGCTTTGCGACGGGTCGGGAGTTCCGCTGGATGCACCGATCCTCTACAACGATGTCCGGGCAAGTTCAGCGCTTGTCGAGCTACAGGCATTCTTTGATCACGCAAATTTGCAGGGAGCGCCGGGGCAAAATGTTGTGTTGAGCGCCACCTCTAGTTTGGTGAAACTGCTGTGGTGGAAGCAGCAACCTGTTTATTCCCAAGCTCGATATCTATTGCATCAGGCAGATTGGCTAGCGTTTTTGCTGCACGGTCAACTGGGCGTTAGCGATTATCACAACTGCCTGAAACTCGGCTACGATGTGGCTCGTCTGGAATATCCAGATTGGATAGAAGCGTTGGGTGTGATGTCGCTGTTACCGCAAGTGCGATCGCCCGGAAGCGTGGTCGGCAACATTATCGCGGCGATCGCTATTCAACTAGGGCTACCTACCGATTGCCAAATTTGCACCGGCACCACCGACAGTATTGCGGCATTTCTTGCCAGTGGCGTGACCGCGATCGGTGAAGCCGTCACCTCTCTTGGCTCAACCTTGGTACTCAAGCTGTTAAGCGCCACTCCGGTCACCCATGCAACCTACGGAATTTATAGCCATCGTTTAGCAGATTTGTGGCTCGTGGGTGGAGCTTCTAATACAGGCGGCGCAGTGCTTCAGCAGTTTTTTACATCTCAAGAATTGTTAGAATTGAGTCCTCAAATTCCAGTGCAGCAAGAAAGTCCACTTAAATACTATCCGCTGACCCAACCGGGCGATCGCTTTCCGGTTAACGACGCTGCTCTACTGCCCTGCTTGGAACCTCGCCCCGCCAATCCCATAGACTTTTTGCATGGATTGCTCGAAAGCATGGCGCGAATTGAGGCACGAGGCTACCAATTGCTGCAAGAGTTGGGCGCAACGCCTTTAGTCCGCGTTTATACGGCTGGCGGCGGTGCGGCAAACTCAGCTTGGACTGCCATCCGAACCCGCCAATTGCAAGTTCCAGTCTTCGTTTCGCCCCAGACAGAAGCCGCCTATGGAACGGCACGATTGGCGAAAGGCAGTAGAGAATAAAGTTGACAATCTACTAGGAAATACACTGTATGTCCGCTGCTCCTGACCTGATTAGCCAGAATCGCTGCTTTGGTGGCACTTTAGGATTTTATCAACACTTCTCCTCTAGCTGTCGCAGCGAGATGAAATTTTCGGTGTATCAACCGCCGCAAGCGATCGCGCATCCAGTGCCCGTGTTGTATTACCTATCCGGGTTGACCTGCACGGAAGAAAACGTGATGGTAAAGTCGGGAGTGCAACAATATGCCGCAGAGCATGGGTTGATGCTCGTCGCTGCCGATACGAGTCCCCGCGATACGGGCATTCCGGGCGAAACCGATGACTGGGATTTTGGCGCGGGTGCTGGATTTTACGTCGATGCAACGGCGACACCTTGGAATCAGCATTACCAAATGTACAGCTATGTGGTAGACGAGCTACCTGCGCTGATTGCCGCCCACTTTCCAGTGCAGCCCGATCGCCAGGGAATTTTTGGGCATTCTATGGGAGGGCATGGGGCGTTAATGTGCGCCTTGAGAAATCGCGATCGCTACCGTTCTGTCTCTGCCTTTGCGCCGATCTGCGCCCCGATGCGATGCGCTTGGGGACAAAAAGCGTTCACCCATTACCTGGGCAACGATCAAGCTCAATGGCGCAACTATGACGCTAGCGAACTGGTGTTGACGAGCAGTTTTCCAGGCTCTATCTTAATCGACCAAGGTGCCGCAGACAAATTTCTCTACACTCAACTGATGCCAGATGTGTTTGAGCAAGCGTGTAAAACGGCTGGACAGCCCCTCATCCTGCGCTATCAGGCTGATTATGATCACAGCTATTATTTCATCGCCACCTTCATCGCTGATCACATTCGCCATCACGCGATCGCACTGTATGCCTAGTTGCCGATCACGCTGTCCCAGTCAATAAAAAGTAATTTCATGGGGATACTGGAGCAGTCATAAACCGACGCTCACGGTCAGTAGTTGGGATTATCGGATTTTATAGAGCGTGACACAAAACCATCGGCTGGCAGTTCCTCGCTAAAGTCGAAGTATTGCTTGGCGATCGCAGGGATGATTGCCCAACGGGATTGAGTGCCAGTGCAGAAGTTTTATCGATCGCCCTGATCGCCTCCGTGTGTCCACGAGTCTTGTAAAGTACAGTATCCTGAGACGTAGGGTTTTTAGGGGAAACGCAGCATTTGTCTGCCCCTTTTTTATTCCCAGCTTTTGTCTCGTACCTATCATCATTCATGACCCATCAAGCTGTTGATTTGACCAATTGCGATCGCGAACCAATTCACATTCCAGGGCTGATTCAGCCTCACGGCGCGCTATTGGTGCTGCAAGAGCCGGACTTGACGATCATTCAAGTCAGCAGCAACACGCTTGAGTCGATCGGTCATCCTCCTCAAGACCTATTAGGCAAACCATTATCAGCCTTACTCGCTCCCAAGCAGATTGCCACCATCCGGCAATGCTTAAGCGAAGACTTTGAGCATGTGAATCCGTTGGATATCTCCGTCAAACGTGCAGCCAAACTGTTGCGGTTTGATGGAATTGTGCATCGCCAAAATGCCCTGATTGTTTTGGAACTGGAACCCAAACAGAAAAGCCAGAAGGCGGATTTTGTTGAGTTTTATCAGCATGTTAAAGGCACGATTACGAAGATTCAAAAGGCTCCCACCTTGCTAGAGATGTCTGAGGCGGTGGTCAAAGAAGTGCGAAAAGTCACCGGGTTCGATCGCGTCATGGTCTACCAGTTTGACGCAGACGGATCTGGACGAGTGATCGCAGAAGATCGGGTAGAGGCGCTGACTCCTTATCTGGGCTTACACTATCCCCCGACTGACATTCCTAAGCAAGCAAAGCAGCTTTACACCCTCAACTGGCTGCGGTTGATTCCTGACTCTACCTATCAGCCGATCGCGTTAGTCCCGGCGCACAATCCAGTGGACGATCGCCCCACAGATTTGAGTTTATCCGTACTGCGGAGTGTGTCTCCTCTGCACTTGGAATACCTCAGCAATATGGGAGTTGGGGCTTCCATGTCGATTTCTCTGATTCAAGATCAAAAGCTGTGGGGGCTGATCGCCTGTCATCATTCAACTCCTCGCTATGTGCCCTATAGTGTGCGAACGATTTGTGAGTTTGTGGGGCAGGTGATGTCAGTCGAGCTAGCAAACAAAGAAGATCATGAAGACTTAGACTACAAGATGACCTTGAAGTCGCTGCAAGGCAAGCTGGTCGAATCGCTGTCTCAGTCAGAGCGCTTTTTAGATGGGTTGATCCAACTAGACTCAAATTTGCTTGATCTTGTCAGCGCATCAGGAGCGGCAATTTGTGCGGCAGATCAGATCATTTGTGTCGGTCAAACGCCCCCAGAAAGCGAATTGCCAGCCCTACGAGATTGGATCAAAACCCAGATTCAACACAACCAGTTTCAGACGCGATCGCTCGCTCAGCTTTACCCAGCCGCAGCATCTTTTAAAGCAGTTGCCAGCGGCGTGTTGGCGTTAGAAATCTCTCAGTTCCATCAAAATTACATTTTCTGGTTTCGTCCAGAGGTGCTTCAAACCGTGAATTGGGGCGGCAACCCTACTAAACCTGTAGAAGTCACAGACGATGGGGAAACCCGGTTATCGCCGCGCAAATCGTTTGAACGATGGCAAGAAACGGTGCAGGGTTGCTCTTTGCCCTGGAAGCCCTATGAGATCGAAATTGTCACCGAACTGCGGAGCCTGATTGTGGGCGTGATTCTCAAGCAGGCAGATGATTTAGCAACCATCAATTTGGAGCTAGAGCGCAGCAACACTGAACTCGATTCGTTTGCCTACATTGCCTCTCATGATCTCAAAGAGCCACTGCGAGGAATTCACAACTACTCCAATTTTTTGATGGAGGATTATGCAGCAGTGTTGGATGCGGATGGGGTTTCCAAGCTAAACACCGTGGTGCGGCTGACGCAGCGCATGGAAGATCTGATTAATTCACTGCTGCACTATTCTCGACTGGGACGCGCCGAACTCTCTCGCCAACCCACCAATCTAAATGAAGTGGTGCGACAAGCGATCGACACCTTGAGAATTAGCCAGCCCCAAAGCTCGATCGAGTTTCGGTTGCCTCGCTCCTTGCCGACGATTTCCTGCGATCGCACCCAAATCAGCGAGTTATTCACCAACCTGCTGACTAACGCCATCAAATACAACGACAAAGCTGAAAAATGGGTGGAAATCGGCTTCATTGAGGCAGACAGAGGCGATCCTGAAGACCCGTTACTCTACACCTTTTATGTCCGCGATAACGGCATTGGCATTCCCCCGCACCATTTAGAGCGGGTGTTTCAAATTTTTAAGCGGCTGCATACGCAAGACCAGTATGGCGGCGGCACGGGGGCAGGGCTGACGATTGTCCAAAAAATCGTTGAGCGACATGGAGGAAAAATTTGGGTGGAATCAGCGATCGGTGAAGGCAGCACGTTTTACTTCACGCTGGCAGCAAGAGGGCAATCATGAGTGAAGCACCCGTGACCTCGATCGAGCAACCCCCGCTCTTATTGGTGATTGAAGACAGCAATGAAGATTTTGAAGCCTTCCAACGCTATGTTCGGCGATCGCCGTTGACGATTCCACTTTACCGCTGTATTGATGGCGACGAAGCGTTGGCGTTTCTGTATCGCACAGATGGCTATGCTGATCCCCAAAGCGCCCCGCGTCCGGGACTGATTTTGCTCGATCTCAACTTACCCGGAACGGACGGACGAGAGGTATTGCGAAAAATTAAGCAAGATGAGATCCTAAAGGTAATTCCAGTCGTTGTTTTTACGACTTCCAACAACCCCAAGGATATTGAAGCCTGCTATCGACAGGGTGTTAACAGCTACATTGTCAAGCCGATGAATTTTAATCGATTAAAGCATAGTATTGAAAT
>CASBQE010000144.1 GCA_949127665.1 Synechococcales cyanobacterium PMM_0083 | reverse complement strand
GATTAAACAGGAGTAAAAGATATGGTGATGCACATGATTCAGGACACGACATCGCTGTTGCTCAACAGTGCCGATTGGATAGATTCGCTGCCGCTGATTTCCTGGCATTTGCCTTCAGACTTCCCAGTCTTAGCTCAAAATCTTAAACCCACCGACTTGGGGAGAGATATTAGCGTTTGGTGGAATAACTTTGTGAAGACCGGACAACTCGCTGCATTTATTGCAGGGATTGTCTTTGGATACATGGTGAAAACATTTACCAGTTTTGGTTAATTTGTGAACTTTAGATTTTCACTGGATCAAGTTCAATAGATTAATCATTGAATCTGGATAGCTTTTGTTTTGAATAATCCTGTGCCACACTCTGCTTCTCAATCGGCTGATTCTCACCCATCTGGAACCTGGAGCCAACGATTTGAATCGGCGCTGCATCCCGCGATCGCCCGATTTAATGCCAGTATCGGCTTTGACATGCAACTGATCGAATATGACCTGACTGGCTCCCAAGCCCATGCCAAAATGCTGGCGCACACGGGCATTATCTCGGTGGATGAAGGCGAACAACTGGTTGCTGGACTGGAGCAAATTCGTCAGGAATATCGGGCGGGTCAGTTTACTCCCGGCATTGAAGCCGAAGACGTGCATTTTGCCGTAGAGCGTCGCCTCACTGAGTTGGTGGGCGATGTGGGCAAGAAGCTGCACACAGCACGATCGCGCAATGATCAAGTCGGCACCGATACTCGCCTCTATTTGCGATCGCAGATTCAAACGATTCGGGAGCGGCTACGGGAGTTTCAAGCCGTGTTGTTGACCTTGGCAGAGCAAAATGTTGAAACCTTGATTCCTGGCTATACCCATTTGCAACGCGCCCAGCCTCTTAGCCTTGCCCATCATCTGCTGGCATATTTTGAAATGGCAGAGCGAGACTGGCAGCGGTTGGGCGAAATTTATCAGCGGGTGAATGTGTCGCCCTTGGGATCAGGCGCATTGGCAGGCACGACGTTTCCGATCGATCGCCATTACACCGCTGAGTTGCTCAATTTTGGGGGCGTGTATGCCAACAGCTTGGATGGAGTCAGCGATCGCGATTTTGCGATCGAATTCCTTTGTGCCTCCAGCATCATCATGGTGCATCTCAGCCGCTTGTCCGAAGAAGTGATTTTGTGGGCATCGGAAGAATTTCGCTTTATCACGCTGAAAGATAGCTGCTCCACAGGTTCCAGCATCATGCCCCAGAAGAAAAACCCGGATGTGCCGGAACTGGTGCGGGGGAAGACCGGGCGCGTATTTGGGCATCTCCAAGGACTGCTGGTGCTGATGAAAGGCTTGCCGCTAGCATACAACAAGGATTTGCAGGAAGACAAGGAAGCGCTGTTTGATGCGGTGCTTACGGTTCAATCTTGTCTAGAAGCGATGACGATTTTGTTGCGGGAAGGCATGGAGTTTCGCCGCGATCGCTTGCAATCTGCCGTCAGCGAAGATTTTTCCAACGCGACCGATGTAGCAGACTATCTGGCAACCAAAGGTGTTCCTTTCCGTGAAGCGTATAATCTCGTGGGTATGGTGGTGAAAACTTCTCTCGCTCAAGGCAAACTGCTCAAGGATCTCACCCTAGAGGAGTGGCAAGCCCTCCATCCCAAGTTTGAAGCGGATATTTACAGCGCGATCGCTCCTCGGCAAGTGGTCGCTGCCCGTAATAGCTATGGCGGCACTGGTTTCGACCAAGTTCGTCACGCCCTCAAATCTGCTCAAGAGCGCATCCTTGATGTAGGTTAGTGGTTAGCGCTTTCAGTAAATGAGTTAGTTGTACCACCGGAGACGACTCTTATGCCTCATTCCGATTTCAGTAGCGAAGAAATTGCTCACCGTGGCAAAGACCTGTACCAGCATCGTCTCCGTACTCAAGTGGAAACAGCGGACAACATCGGTAAAATTATTGCCATTGACCTCAACACAGGCGATTACGAGATCGATAAAGACTTGCTTGCGGCTTATAACCGCTTGAAAGCCAAACAGCCTAACACTATCACCTGGATAGGGCGGGTCGGCTATGATGCTGTCTACGCTATTGGTGGCACATTAGTTAGGACAGCAGAGTGATCAACGGCATAGTCGTTGGGCTTCAGGCTCGCATGGTCATCATTTTGTATTCTTCCGATCGCACAGGAGTGGAAATCGAATGTGTTGTGGATACGGGGTTTGAAGGGTTTCTAACCTTGCCACTTGCCATCATTCTAGATCTGGGTCTGCCTTACATCGCACCAATTGACGCAAATCTGGCGGATAACTCCCGTATTGAAGCCAATGTTCATCAAGGCATTGTCCTGTGGAATGGTGTGGAGCGAGTCATCCCAGTTTTAGCAATGGGTCGTCGTCCGCTGATTGGTACGGCACTTCTGGAGGATTATCATCTCAGCGTCGATTTCTGCGAGGGAGGGACAGTGCTAGTGGATGAAATTTTGTGATGAACCTGATTGAATTGATACAAACGGCGCTACAAAACTCCCTGGTGTGGGTCAAGGACTTGGGAGCGATCGGTGTGTTCGCTTACATTCTGATCTACAACCTGGCGACCGTATTGTTCATTCCTGGTTCCCTGCTCACCTTGGGCGGTGGCGCAATTTATGGCGTAGTGTGGGGTTCTATTTACGTGTTCATTGCCGCAACGTTGGGGGCAACCCTTGCCTTTTTGATTGGTCGCTATGTTGCCCAAGATTGGGTCAGTAAAAAGATCAAAGGAAATGTCACGTTCAAGGCGATCTCAGCCGCAGTTGCCCAAGACGGCTTCAAAATTGTGCTGCTGACTCGCCTCTCCCCAATTTTTCCATTTAACCTGCTGAACTATGCCTTTGGCGTGACTCAAGTTTCTTTGAAGGATTACATACTGGGTTCTGTGGGCATGTTGCCCGCAATTATTTTATATGTGTATCTAGGATCTTTGGCAGGAGATTTGACTTCGCTCTCGACGAAGCAACCCCTCAGTTCTGAAGCACAAGCCGCCCAATGGGTAATTCGCATCATCGGGTTAGTTGCCACGATCGCTGTCACCCTTTACATTACCCGGATTGCCAAAAAAGCTCTAGCTGAAAGTGTCGCAGGAAATCCCACGAATGTCCCCCCGCCAGACTAACCCCCTGATCTTGCCCTTAGATGAACATAATCAGACTCTAATTGCTCAAGTGCATCCGCCTAATTGGGTAAATCCCACTCCGGCTAATCGCTACGATTTGGTGGTGATTGGAGCCGGAACTGCTGGCTTGGTCGTTGCCGCTGGAGCCGCCGGACTAGGGCTAGGCTTGAAAGTAGCGCTGATTGAAAAGCACCTGATGGGCGGCGATTGCCTCAATGTCGGCTGTGTGCCTTCCAAATGCATGATTCGCTCCGCGCGGGTGGCTGCGGGATTGCGAGACAGCGATCGCTTTGGGGTGAAGGTGAGTGGGGCGATCGAAGTGGATTTTGCTGCGGTCATGGCACGGATGCGGCAGATTAGAGCCGACATTAGCCCGAATGATTCCGCCGATCGCTTTCAAAAGCTGGGCGTGGACGTGTTTTTTGGACAAGGACACTTTCACTCTAGCAACACAATTCAGGTGAATGACTCAATCCTAAAGTTCAAAAAAGCGGTGATTGCCACTGGCGCACGGGCAAGCCAGCCAACCATTCCCGGACTGGCAGAGGCTGGTTTTTTAACAAACGAAACAGTGTTTAATTTGACCGATCGCCCCGCTCGACTCGCCGTAATTGGCGGTGGTCCCATTGGCTGTGAACTGGCGCAAACCTTTCAGCGTTTGGGAACTCAGGTTGTGCTGTTTCACAAAAATGGGCATCTGCTCGATCGCGAAGAT
>CASBQE010000143.1 GCA_949127665.1 Synechococcales cyanobacterium PMM_0083 | reverse complement strand
GTCTATTGTGTAGCAAGCGTTCTTTCATCGTTTTCCAATGACAGTCGATAAGGACAATCAAATACTTCGTAATCTTAAACTTGCGGCAAGCAGCCTCGATAAAATCCAAGTTTGTTTGCCCTTCAATAACGACAACATGCTTATCCTTATACTCAGCCGCAATTTTTTCGATTCACTGATAAGTTACAAACTCTTGCCATTTTTCGCTGGAACCTGTTTGCTCAATCATTTCCTCAACTGAAGGAATATTAATGGAGTCAAAATGTAAAAATACGCAATCCAAAAAACGATTTTGTGTTTTGAGTTCCGCAAGAATGGTGGTTTTGCCAACACCTGACGCACCTGATAAGAAGAAGATAAATGGATGTTCCACAAGCTAACTCCTAATCACGTCTCAAGTTGCAAGCATTTCTATTCTAAGATTTCGCTTGGGTAATTAGCCCGTCACTGTAAACCCGCAGTCGCCGTCCCCGCCAATAAACGTTTTGCCCATAGGAACCCATAACCCACACTGCAAAACTCAGTAAATCTCTTATGGGTACTGCCCACAGCCAAGGAATCAAATTGGGGGCTGCCATGCTACGAATGGAAATAAATACCTGAATGTAGCGGATGAGAAAGCAAACTAAGGTGAGGGCGATCGCCCAATTTGCGAAGTGAGATATTAGCAATAACGGTAGACAGAACACGGTAGCATGGCAAAAAATCATTGCATAATACTGTGCGCCTCGGTTAAAGCGAATCGTTCGTGCCCAGCGGAGTTCCCGTTGATAAACATCGCCAATGCTTTCTGTGCCAGTGTCTGACTCCAGCACATAGCGAGATAGTTCCACAATGTAGCCTGCTGCGGCTGCCCGTTTACCAATATTGTAGTCAGACCCAATCCGGTTCAAATGTAAACCGCCATAGTTGATTAGTGCATCTCGACGAGTCGCGATCGTAGTTCCTATTGCGCACTTCAGCCCGTTGTCGATCGCCCTTGCAATTAACAAACTCGGAATAAAATCAAAACAGCGCCCAAAAGAGGCGATCGCTGCACCTAACGATTGAGGAGTATGACCAATAAATGCACAAGTCACCATGCCTACTTTGACATCCAAGAGTGGAGTCGTCACTATCTCAATGTAATTAAGCGGAACGCGAATATCGCTATCAACAAAAATAATCCAGTCATATCGAGCCTCTTCCAGCAAATAACTAAGACTGCTGTCCTTATAGTTAATCCCACGCGGTTTTAGCCCAGTAAAAACTCTCACCTTCTCCGGAAATTTATCTGCTAACTCTCTGAGAACTGGAATCGCCGGATCGCGTGGATCAACCACCCCAAACAAAACCTCATAGCTTGTATAGGTCTGTTTACAAAGGGATGACCAATTCTCCCAAGCTCCTGCATCTAATCCACATACCGGAACGAGGATAGAAACTGGAGAAAAAGAGAAAGCGGTATCAAGATTGGGAAAAGAAGATTTCTCTGCACCGGGGCTGATAGCCATTGTTTGCGCTAAAGCAACATTAGATCCAAAGAAGCGACTGGTAAAAAAGGCACATCCAAAATAAAACGCAACTCCTCCGATAATCAACACTCCAAACAGCACTTCCAAAACAATCATTGTTTAGATCCACAAGGATTTCAGTTGACTTCTAATTTTCTCTCAATCTATTGCACTTAGAACCCACCCTAATGTTTAGTCAAAATATAACCGCCGATGTTGAGTAGGCTGATCAGCATTCAACTTGCATAAAACTGGGTTTGAAACCCATACGGCGAGGGGGCACTTGGAAAACAAATGACAATCATCCGATCAGATTACAGATCTTAGAATTTTATCTAATGCCTACACAGAATATAACTGCTACATTTGCGTCTTCTACTCGCCTGCTGGGGTAAACTTTCCCGCACTTAAAACCTATCACCTGCTTTAACGCAAGTTGTACTGGATTGCTTTGAAAGTTACTAATGTAACTGTCGGTTATTTTTACGCTCTCACGGTCTTAAAAAAAGACCGCAAGAGCGTAAAAATAACACTCTTACGGTCTTTTCGTAAAGTTTCAGGTCGCTTAATATTTGACCCTTTACAAATTGAAACCTGTCACTTGTTTAGCTCAACCAAAAAGCAGCTTTGACAGGTGGACTTTTTTTATCGTCCAAGTTAGTGATGCAGGGTTCGGAAAGCTCTTCTAGAGTCTGCAACTCTAACTTTTGTTCAGCCTGCGTACTCCAAATCATATCGGTAAGCAGCCAGTTAGAAAGTTCAAGCGTTACAGGGTGAGGAGGTTCTTGCATAAACGATGAGTCACCTTTTGCATGGGCTTGAACCAGATCAACAACCCAAGGCAAAAAGTCTAGGAGTTGATCGGGTAGAACCGTTAGTTCCAGTTGCCATTTCTGGTTGACACCTCGAAAAGCTTGAGCTTGCCGAGCGAAACCCATGTTGCCAGCGCCTTTATTAATTGCAACCCTGAGGATAAAGGGTCTCGTAAGTGCCAATTCATCGGGAGCGGTGTAGGCATAAATGTTGAGATAATTAAGCTGCTCTCGGTCATTTAGCCAAGACGCAACAAAAGAAATGCTGTTGTAAGAACTGCCACTAATTTTGACAGGTACTTGCATTGCAGACACGAATTGAGTGTAGAACTCAGTTCTGAGACTAGAAAGAACACGGATAGATTCTGGAGTCATATCGTGAAAGCTTGGATGAGCTCGATTATTACCACCCAGACTGATTGCCCGTTGAGTCTTTTATTGGCTGAGGTGTGGATGAGGCTATAGGTAAATTAAGGCAATAGATAAACTCAATGCGGCATTCACTTATAGCGAAATAGAGAATTCCGTTTACGCTGCTTGTGCTTGGCGACAGCTTTGCGCTTTTCTTTTTCTAAGGGTGTTTCAAAATGCCGATTTTTCCGCATATCTTGAAAAATTCCTGCTTTTGAAACCTGCCGCTTGAATCGGCGCAGAGCGGATTCAATTCCTTCATTTTCCCCTAGAACTACTTGAGCCATTCTAGATATCCCTCATGTGACTGTGAACTAAAAACTAAGAACATAAAAAAGCCCCAACAGAGTGATGCAGTTAGCTGGCTCTGCTGGAACTCTAAAATTTTGTTTGCGATACAGATTAGAAACGACGCTCACGGCTTCTGTTGTCGCCGCCGCCGCCGCCCCATCCACCACCGGAAGAACCTCGCTCTTCTCTAGGCTTTGCTTTGTTCACCTTCAAATCTCGCCCCATCCACTCAGCACCATCTAATGCTTCAATTGCGGTTGCTTCTTCGGCTTCTGTTCCCATTTCAACAAATGCAAAACCACGAACACGACCTGTTTCGCGATCGGTGGGTAGCTGAATACGCTTGACAGTGCCGTACTCAGCAAAAGCCTGTTTCAAATCATCTTCTGCAACCTGATAGGACAGATTGCCAACATAAATCGACATAGAGAATGTCTCCGAAGCATAGAGGAGGATGTGGAGGATTAGATTCGGAGAAACATCTGCTAACAGAAACGTTTTGAACAACCGAAAATAATTACCTATTTGGCAATCATAGCACAGTGGTAAAAGACAACTTCGTCAATGAATTTCAGTGAAGGTTTATATAAAAAACTGATCGGATTATTCTTGAAGGATACTAAATGATTGCTGAGTTTAACTTTAGGTGACTTGATCTTAGAATGACATAAAACTTTAAATGAACGAATAGATAGCTCAGACCAAAACAGGACTATTGATCTTGCGATCGCGGTTTACCGCTCTTGTTCAGCAATTTTCATTTTGAAACATTGGTACTAAATTAAGAGTCTCCAAAGCCTTTCTTACTCAACTTTCTGAACGACAGAATCAGGGTTCCAGCGATTCAGGATAATTGAAATCAGCCCGTTAAGTGAGAATCATTCTCATGCTGAGAATTGCTGGCTCTTGTTCAAAACATTAGGTTGTAATCCTGATTACGATTACGCTAATTTTTTATCTTCTATCTAGCGCAGATTTAGCTATTGGCTCGGTTCAGTGACGGCATACTAAGCTCAGGAACATGATGAACAAACCTGAAAAAATGATTCAGCAAACAAAAAGTCAAGCCATCAATCCGCCGACTGTGTGGAGCTATAAGCCTTGGTGGTGTCAGCCATGGTCAATTTTATTCACGGGCTGCTGCCTAATCGTTGGCAGTTGGGTGCTATTCCATCTCATCTGGGTAACGGCGATCGTAGCGATACTTGTGCTGACCTGGATGGGATTTTTTCTTTTGGTATACCCCCGGTTGATGAAGGATGAGAAATTGGCGGGAGAATGAAATGTGCGCGATATTAAGAAATAAATACCGGTGAACCAAGCTGGAAATATTTAGGTAAACGTTCTGTACAGGGGTTCGTGAATCACATTGAGCCACTAGGGAGTTTTTCACCTGCCGCATCGCTGGACTATGGCAATTTATCAGCCTATCGATCAATATGGAGCGGATCACTACAACGCGAATAGTGTTAGCGGCGCGATCGCGATTCGCCAAAAAACCTAGAAGTCTGCTTTACAGTGGCTCGTCGTCCATGGTTTAAGATTCACTAATCAACCTGCCACCAGCCAAAAGCAGGACCAATAAATCGAACGGTCAACCACCAGGCGACTAGCAACACAATTCCGCCCCATGCTCCGCGACTACTCCATTTTACAAAGTCGCCTGATTGAGCTTTTGTTATCGGCAGCCAGGAAAGAATTCGAGGAGATTGTCCATATTCTTCACCTAGGCTGTCTTTCCGTCGTTTTGCTTCGCCCATGATTCTGTTAGCCGTTTGTTAACTCTATCTATTTAGTCTAAAACGATTAGCCTCAGACTTTTACTCTAAAACCGAATAGTCTGACCGAGAAAATAAGCTGGCATCAATATAATTGATCCGTGCCATAGGCATGATTGCGGCAAGCACATGATGCCCATAGCTCCGATGAATCACGCGGCTATCGAGTAAGGCGACAACGCCTTGCCGTTCGCGGACTGGGGCGATCGCCCGTTGCAGTTCACTCAAGGCAGTAGGCAACAAATATAGCCGGAACCAATCCTGGCGCAGTTTTTTGTAATAATTCACTCGTCCGGCAACCAGCGGATCTTCTAGGGAAGGAATGGGCAGCGTGGCGATCGCCAACAGATGCGGCGACGGCAACACCTGCTGATACTGCCGCCAAAAATCCCAGCCAGTGACCAATACACCGTTATCATCTAGGCAAGTTCGTTCCACTTGCACTCTAGAGCCAAACTCCGAGGCTAAAAGGGAGCCTACTTGTGCTTTCAGCGGCACATCGCCGACCAGCAGCACCGTTAATCCTGGTGTACCTGAGCTTACCCGGAGTAGCGTGTGCATTTCTTGCATCAACGCCGTCTGAAACTGAGGAGTGTTGGGCAGAGGCAGTTTTTCAGGCAAATAAAGCTGAATCAGTTCTTCTTGGCGATCGGGAGAAAACTTGAGACAGGTGACATCACCCACACCCAACCGCTGACGGTAAACAGTTGCATCTGCTTCCAAATCTAGGGCACCCCCCACCAGCACAATCGGCTGCTGTTGCCAAATCGGCTCCAGCCTTGCGGCAATATCTGCTAAGCCACAATGAAGCGAAAAAGCACCTTGGTTGCGGGCTAGAGTTGCCCAAGTGAGAGCTTCTTGACGCTGGAGGGCACCGCAAAATTCTTGCCATGAAGCAGGCAAGCAGGCGGGGATGGCATGAGTCTCAGAAATAGCTGAGGTAGAGGGCAGCAGGGTTTGAAAAAAGTTTTGGAGCAGCGTGTGTTCGAGCGGTTCAATTAAGTAGCAATCGTAAGGATTGGCAGGACGCTCAAAGATGGCTTTGGTCAACTGCACTCGCGCATCTAGAATGACCTCGCGCTGATCAGGGCAAGCCAGCATGAGAGCATCCCAATCGGCGGGTTTGAGGTGATAGGTAAGCTGCGATCGCGCCCAAGTTTCCAAATCATCGGCACCATCTAGAATGGTAGGAATGCCATCAGGAAAGCGCCCTTGAGGATTAAGCCGATCGCTCAGCCATGCTTCGGGAGTCGTTAATAGCAAGCCTTGGAAGTCTCCCGCAGGGACGCGATCGCCCACTTGAATTGACTTAGGAAAGCGAATCCACTGGCGTAGCTGAGGAATTTCTACCATGAGCAACCGCTGCTGAACGGCTTCAGATGCGACCACTACCACAGGGGCTTGCCACATTAAAACGGGCACCAAATAGCTAAGGCGATAGCGCTCGTGATACCCAGAAAATGCACTGGTTTGAATCAGCGCACTTCTCCCCAAGCGCAACGCTCGTGCGACCAACCGCGCCATCGTTAAATGATGGTGCCAATGGGGTTC
>CASBQE010000142.1 GCA_949127665.1 Synechococcales cyanobacterium PMM_0083 | reverse complement strand
CGGATAGGTTCGGGAATGTGGTAGCGATCGCCCAACACTTCTAGTAGAGGTCCATGTTCATTAAATGTGACGATGCTGATGGAAGTGGTGAGGACGTTGATGCGATCGCGATAGCGCCCCAAATCTATACCCAGCAAGATACATAGCATAATTCGGATGGTGGCTTTGTGAGAGACAACCAGCACATTTCCAGTGGGATATTTTGCTTGAATTTCGGCAATCACCAATGAGGATCGGCTGGCAATTTGCACGGAGGTTTCGCCGCCCGTGGGTGGGTTCCAGGCAGGTTCCGCCCGCCAGCGCCGATAATCCTCGCCAAAATGCTGCTTCACATACTCTAATGTTTGCCCTTCCCACTCGCCATAGGCGATTTCCTTCAAGCCAGGACGAATCTCCATATCAACGCTAACCGCATCACATAAAGGTTTTGCAGTGGCGATCGCGCGTTTCATTGGGCTAACATACATGGCTTCCCAGGAAATGGTTTTGTATGCATCCGCAAACGCCTTTGCCATCTCTAATCCTTCAGGCGTAAGTTCAGCATCCAGATCACCACAGTAGTTGCCTGTTTGGCTGAACTCGGTTTCTCCATGACGAAGAAAATAAATTTTGAGACTCATGACAGTTTCCTAAAATGTACTTCGCACCTGCCAACTTTTATCCAGCTATTTGATCTGGCACTTTGGAAGGCTGTTCATGGTGAGTTTTGTATGCGCCACTATTGGGTCCTAGTTCTCGACGAACCGATCGCATATGGAGCAAGCGATCAGCGATCGAAAGAGAATCGCTCAAAATCCCTAACAGCACCAGTTCTTCATCAATGTCTCGAAGCTGCTTTTGAAATTCAAGAATGTCTTTATCCTCGGCGGTCTCAATTTTGCTGAGTAGGGTACTCCGAGCCATTTTGTCACGAGAATAGGAGTTGTGAAAGTAATTATGTAACTGGGTTACCAGCGAAGTGACAGACTGGTTCTCGGCGAGAAAGCTGGGTTCTTTGCTGTTCATGGTTAAGATAATCAAGCGGCTAACTTTCCTAGAACTATACCTGATTGTTTAAAGTCGGAACCAGAGTTTTGGACTTTAAACAGGTCGAGGCACTGCTAAGTGCAATGCCCCATCGCGCGATCGCTTGCTTTAACTATAGAGAAACCCCATTCGGGATATCCATAATTCCAGCACCTTGCACATACTCCTTCAAATCAATCGATACAGGCTTTGCGTGCCAAATGTGATTGACATAATCGCGAATAGATCGATCGGAAGAGAATTTGCCCATCCGTGCCGTGTTCAACAGCGACATCCGAGTCCAGTGGTCTTGATCGCGATAGGCTAAGCCCACGCGGTCTTGACAATCGATGTAAGAGCGATAATCAGCAAACAGTAGATATTGATCGTGATACATCAAATCGTTGATCAGTGGCTTAAACAGTTCAGTGTCTCCACCAGAGAAAAAGCCTGATGAAATGCGATCGATCGCTAGCTTTAATTCAGCATCGGCATTGTAGAAATCCTGTGGATTGTAGCCTGCTGCTTTTTTCTCAGCAACCTCTGAAGCCGTCAGTCCAAACAGAAAGAAATTTTCGGCTCCCACTTCTTCTAGAATTTCCACATTGGCTCCATCTAAGGTGCCGATGGTCAGCGCACCGTTCATGGCAAACTTCATGTTGCCTGTACCGGAAGCTTCCTTGCCAGCGGTAGAAATTTGCTCGGATAGATCCGCTGCCGGATAGACCCGTTGAGCAAACTTGACGCTGTAGTCTTTCATAAACAAAACCTTGAGGCGATCGCGCACATCAGGGTCACGATTCACCACATCGGCGATTGAATTGATTAGTTTAATAATCAACTTCGCCATGTAGTAACCCGGAGCCGCCTTGCCACCAAACAAGAAAGTGCGCGGCGTGATATCGATATCGGGGTTTGCCTTAATCCGGTTATACAACGTCACGATGTGCAAAGCGTTCAAATGTTGACGCTTATACTCGTGAATCCGTTTCGACAGGATATCAAATATCGAATTGGGATCGATGTTGATGTCGTATAGCCCCTTGATGTAATTCGACAAGTCTTGTTTGATCGCATACTTGATACTGCGAAACTCACTACAGAAGCCGCTGTCGTTTACATAGCCTTCTAATTGACGCAGTTCATCTAGCTGCTTAACCCAGTTGTCGCCAATTTTGCTGGTGATTAAGCTAGTTAGACGAGGATTGCTCAGCACCACAAAACGGCGAGGAGTTACGCCATTTGTCACATTTACAAACTTTTCTGGATACATTTCTGCAAAGTCGTGCAGCACGTCTTGCTTCAGCAACTTGGTGTGAAGTGCAGCAACCCCATTGATGGCATGGCTACCCACACAGGCTAGATGTGCCATTCGTACATAGCGCTCACCACTTTCATCAATCAGCGACATCCGGCGGAGCCGATCTGCATCATCAGGAAATTTGATGCGAATGTCATCTAAGAAATGACGGTTGATTTCATAAATGATTTCCAAATGGCGGGGCAACATCGCCCCAAATAGGCTAATGGGCCAACGCTCAAGGGCTTCAGGCAGGAGAGTATGGTTGGTGTAGGCAAGGGTTTTTGTAACAATGCCCCACGCTTTATCCCATGCCATGCCGTGTTCATCCATCAACAGACGCATCAGTTCGGCAACCGCGATCGTCGGGTGAGTGTCGTTCAATTGCAGGGTGAACTTTTCATGGAAGCGGTCGATCGCAATATTTTGTCGCTTCAGAATGCGGAACATATCTTGCAACGAGCAGGACACAAAGAAAAACTGCTGCTCTAACCGCAGAATTTTACCCTGAGTCATGTTGTCATTCGGGTACAGCACCTTAGAAATGGTTTCCGATTCCATCTTTTTGAAGACAGCGCCGGAATAATCACCCGCGTTAAAGGCATCAAAGTCAAACGAATCCGTTGCTTCGGCTGCCCACAGCCTTAAGGTGTTGCAGGAGTTGACTTTGTAGCCCGAAATTGGCGTATCGTATGGAACGCCGCGCACCACCTTGTCCGGAATCCACAGCACCCGATAGTTGCCATGCTCATCGGTGAAGGCTTGCGTGTGTCCACCAAATTTAACGTCCACTTCCCATTCAGGGCGAGCAATTTCCCAGGGATTGCCATAGCGCAGCCACTTGTCGGTAACTTCCACCTGCCAACCATCTTTAATGTCTTGGTCAAAAATGCCGAACTCGTAGCGAATACCATAGCCAATGGAAGGCGTTTCTAGGGATGCGAGAGAGTCTAAATAGCAAGCCGCAAGCCGCCCCAAACCGCCATTGCCGAGACCGGGTTCTTCTTCTTTCTCAAACAGTTCATCTAGGTCTAACCCTAGTTCGGTCATTGCCTGTTTAACGGTATCAAAGATACCCAGGTTGATTAGGTTGTTACCCAGGTGAGGACCCATCAAAAATTCGGCTGATAGGTAGCAAACGGTTCGCGCACCTTGTTTGCTGTAGGTTTCAGCAGTGTTTAGCCAACGACGGAACAGGCGATCGCGCACAGTGTAAGCCAACGCCATGTAGTAATCGTTTTGGGTCGCAATTTCTGGAAACTTGCCCTGAATGTAGAACAAGTTATCTAAAAAAGCTCGTTTCAGGGTTTCAATGTCTAGCCCGGTGCGGTCATCTTCAACGCGAACCGTAGGACATTCAGGGGGAATTGGCGCTGTTTGCATCGTCTCATTTCCTTATTATTGCCTGTAAATTGCCCAAGGGCTGCAATTCAACAGCAGTGTTCAGTTGAACCGGATAAACCGATTGAATAAATAAACCAATATGGAACAGATTCGCTGAGAAGTAAAGATTTCTATGAGTATTTTGCTGATTATGCAGCACTTAGGGGAAACCTAAACCACTCTACGCAAACCAGCAAGTGCCACCGACACTTGCTGATTTACGCAATGCTTCGCTAATGAGGCCACTTCCAGTTCACAACATCGGGGCGATCGATGCCGTGTTCGTAAGCGTAGTTAGTGCAAGAGATTTGCTCATCTTTGAGCATTTCCTTCACATGAGCGCCGGCAACCATGAGTTGAGGAACTCGATCAATCACATCGATCGCAATACTAAAGCGATCAATCTCGTTCTGAATCGCTAAGTCTAACGGAGTGTTGATATTCCCCTTTTCCTTGTAGCCGCGCACATGGATATTATTGTGATTAGTGCGGCGGTAAGTGAGGCGGTGAATTAACCAGGGGTAGCCGTGGAAGTTGAAGATAACGGGTTTATCGGGGGTGAAGAGACTATCAAAGTCGCGATCGCTCAATCCATGAGGATGCTCTACTTCAGGCTGCAATTTGAGCAGGTCAATCACATTGATAAAGCGAATCTTCAAATCCGGGAAATGCTCCCGCAGCAGACACGATGCCGCCAGGGATTCCTTAGTGGGAATATCACCCGCCGTTGCCATCACCACATCCGGCTCGACTCCCTGATCGTTGCTTGCCCACTCCCAAATGTCGATGCCTTTGGTGCAGTTCTTAATCGCATCATTCATGTTGTGATACTGCAAGTGCGTCTGCTTGTCGCAGACAATCACATTGATGTAATTTTTGCTGCGTAGGCAATGATCCGCTACCGACAGCAAGGTGTTTACGTCTGGCGGCATGTAGATCCGAACCACATCTGGACTCTTATTCAGCACCACATCAATGAAGCCGGGATCTTGATGGGTAAAACCATTGTGGTCTTGTCGCCAAACGGTCGAGGTAATCAGGATGTTTAAGGATGGCACCTCTTCGCGCCAGTGAATGTCATTGCAAATCGACAACCATTTGGCGTGCTGATTAAACATCGAATCAATCACATGGGCAAACGCTTCATAGGTAGAGAAGAACCCATGCCGTCCGGTCAGCAGATAGCCTTCTAACCAGCCTTGCAGCGTATGCTCACTCAGCATCTCCATGACTCGCCCATCGGGAGACAGCTCACCACCATCTAGATCTTCTGGCAAAAATTCGGCGATCCAGAATTTCTTGCTCACTTCGTAGATTGCGCCCAATTTGTTAGAGGTGTTTTCGTCGGGTCCAAACACTCGGAAATTGGTCATGTTCTTTCGCATGATATCCCGCAGGAATGCTCCTAGAGGGGCAGTGTTCCCGGCTTCGATCGCAGCAGGATGCTCCACTTCCACACCATATTGCCGGAAGTCTGGCATATGCAAATCGTGCAGCAGCAAGCCACCGTTGGCGTAAGGTGTGGAACCGAGGCGCTTGTCACCCGTGGGAGCCATTGCTTTGATTTCGGGCAGCAAGGTGCCGTTGGCATCAAACAACTCTTCCGGTTTGTAGCTCCGCATCCATTCTTCCAATTGACGCACATGCTCAGGATTGGTGTGCATTCCGCCCATAGGCACTTGGTGCGATCGCCAGAACCCTTCAACCTTGTGACCATCTACATAATCTGGACCTGTCCATCCTTTCGGCGATCGCAGCACGATCATTGGCCAAATGGGACGAGTTGCCACACCACTAGAACGAGCTTCCTGCTGAATGCTGTGAATTTGAGCAATGCAGTGATCCATCGTCGCTGCCATTGCTTGGTGCATCGATTCAGGATCAGACCCTTCCACAAAATAAGGTTCATACCCGTATCCTTCAAACAGCGACTTGAGTTCGCGATGGCTAATGCGGGAGAGGATTGTGGGGTTGTTGATCTTGTACCCATTCAGATGCAATACCGGCAGAACGGCACCATCTCGAATGGGGTTGATGAATTTGTTGGAGTGCCAAGAGGTTGCCAGCGGTCCGGTTTCCGCCTCTCCATCACCCGGCATAGACACCACAATCAAATTCGGATTGTCAAAGGCTGCGCCAAAAGCGTGGGAAAGGCTGTAGCCCAACTCGCCACCTTCATGGATTGAGCCTGGAGTTTCGGGAGTGCAGTGGCTACCCACACCGCCAGGGAATGAGAATTGCTTGAAGAACTGCTTCATTCCAGCTTCGTCCTCGCCGCATTCGGTGTAGAACCGGGAATAGCTGCCTTCGAGGTAGCAAGGACCAATGAAGCCGGGGGCACCATGTCCCGCGCCCACCATAAACAACATCTCTTGGTCAAACTTTTTAATCACTCGGTTCATGTGAGTGTAGAGAAAGCTGATCCCCGGACTAGAACCCCAATGACCGAGCAAGCGCTGCTTAATTTGCTCAGGCTTGATGGGTTCTCTCAGCAGGGGGTTGTCTCGTAGATAAATCATACCCGCTGCGAGATAGTTTGAAGCTCTCCAGAAGGCGTGCATATTGCGAAGCTCATCAGCGCCAAGGGGGGAACCTTCAATCGTGGAGCGTGCGGAGCCAAATGCACTAATGGAGGTTTCTGCGGTTGGTTTCAAGGGTGTTGCTACCATACTTCTTCTGTATTGCCTCTCAAGGTTGACTTGAACTACTCGATCGCGTCTCAAACATAGCCAAATTTATCGGGTGACTGATGAATAGAGAGTGACACTCTTAGCCACTCTAGTCTTAGCCACTTTACTAAGGACTTTTTAGATAGCCACAGACCAGCGCTGCTATCACCTAGCAGTTTTTTCAAGTGCTATTAGTTTCACAAATAGTAACAGTCCGTCTGTCTAAGACTATGTAGCCTAGGGAACTAGACAAATGCTCATCTGGAGTTTTGTATGGTGAAATAATTTTTCCGCAGGGTTACACAGAGCAGGCTTGCAGGGAGATTTTAACCACTTGCAGTCCATCGGGGCGATGTTCACAGGTGACCTGACCCTGCTGAACTTCAATCCGGCGGCAGCATAAAATAATCTCAGTGGCAAAATCGCGATCGCCCATTGGGGCAAACCGCTGCGCCGTGACGAAAATATTGACCTGCTGACCGACGGCGCTAGCGCCAAGCACCACAGGCGAATCAGAATACCGCAAGCCTCTCGCCAACAGATCAGTAAGCACTGCTTCAGTCAATTCTGGGTCAGCCCAAACAGGGGGCAAAGAGGCATCAACCTCACACACTAACCGAGATGCAGCCGTGTGCTTTGAGCCGACTAAATGCCGACTGACCGAGGTTAACAAAGCTTCAGTTTCCAAGGACTGTAAATGAAGTTCAACTTTGCCTGCCTCTAGCTTTTGCAACACCAGAGCATCGCTCAACAGATCGCAGAGTGCATCGACTTCACTTTGCACCAATGGCAGAGAATTTTGCCAATCTGAACAGGTATGGAGTGTGGCTGCAAGCTGCTGCACATGAACAGTCAAAACATCAAGCGATCGCCCAGCCCGTCGCTCTAAAGAGGCGATCACCTGCTTTTGGGCATCAAAAAATCGACGCAATTCTGCATTTTCAGACCGTAATTGCTGTAAAGTAATCGATTCTATTTGAGGCGCACACTGTCGCAACATAAAGCCCGAAAATCCATCCAAAACAAAAACACACAAAGATACTAATCTTTATATTAAGTAATGTAACGAATTTTCAAGGGTTTTTCCATGACCATTTCATGCTCTCATTCCCGTTCTGCCTCCAAATTCGCTTGGGCATTTCGGCGTAGCATGTAGGGTTTAATCCGGCGCAGGGCGGAAGCAGGGAACCGGCGATCGCACTCTTGATCTGACAAGGTAGCCAATTCAGTCAACAAAGGAGCCACATTTTCAGGATAGGGATGGAATTCGGCAACGTCGGTTGGTTGGGCAAAGCGCTCATTCCACGGGCACACATCCTGACAAATATCACAGCCCGCGACCCATCCCTGCATCTGAGACGCGATCGCAGTTGGCAATGTTTCGGCTCGGTTTTCAATCGTATGGTAGGCGATGCAGCGGTTAGCATCCACGACAGCAGGCTGCGGAATTGCTCCCGTGGGGCACGCATCCATGCAGCGGGTACAGGTGCCGCAATGAGCCATATGCGGGCGATCGGCGGTCAACTCTAAATTGGTCAACACTTCCCCTAAAAAGACCCAAGAGCCATACTCGCGCGTAATCAGGTTGCCATTTTTGGCAATCCAGCCAATTCCAGCCTGTTCTGCCCATGCCTTCTCCTGCACAGGTCCGGTATCGGCGTAGTAACGCGCCTGCACCTCTTCTCCCTGAGCTTGCAGCCAAGTAGACATTGCCTTGAGTTTTTTGTGCAACACCCGGTGATAATCGCGCCCCCAACCATAGCGAGAAATCTTGCCATAGCCCTTGCTGATAGGACGAGAGACAGGCGCATAGTAGTTGAGCGCTACACAAATCACAGACTGCACCGTCGGCATAATCCGCTGAATATCCTCACGTTTAGGGTTCGCCATCCACAACATGTCGGCTTGGTAACCCTGAGATAGCCAAGAGTGCAACGCAGAAGTAGCAGGCTCTAAAGGAGAGTTGGCAGAAGCAATGCCAACTTTGTGAAAGCCCAATTCTAGAGCTTTTTGCTTAATCTGTACTGTGAAGTCGGTTGTCATACGGTCAGGGGTCAAGGGGGCAGGTACATACACATAGGCGATCGCGATAGATCTGTCTAGAGATATGTGGTTTCAGTTACTTTTCTATTTAGTCTAGTGAGTACGAAATTATCTTCACTCATTCTGTTTACGGCAACGCTGATGAAAACTGCTCTTCCACACCCCTTTCCTGAGCTAGCTACGCTGAATGGTACTGCAATCGAAGGCATAGATGAACTAACGATTTTGCAATATTTTGAGGCATTCAACGCAGGCAACTTTGAAGCGACTAGTCAACTATTTGCGCTAGAGGGAATGTTGCAGCCTCCGTTTGAGGCGATAGTGATTGGGCAAACCGCGATCGCGGCTTACTTGCAACAGGAGGCGCAGGGCTTTATTCTCCTACCTTGCCAAGGGCAGAAATCTGTGGAAAAGGGCGACTTGGAAAGGGATGAGACTGATTTTTTAGTGCTGGGCAGGGTGCAAACTCCCTGGTTCACGGTAAATGTGTCGTGGACGTTTATCCTCAATTCAAATAAGCAAATCGTTCTGGCAAAAGTGAATCTTTTAGCCGCTCTGAAAGAACTAATGCACATGCGCCGATAAAGGTTGGGCGATTCGCGAAGCGTTAGCGAAGCTCTCCACAGGACTCCCTTTGGGAATCGCGATTTAGACTTAAGCTATCACTAGTTGTTCCTATTCGTGCTGCATTGATGAAATTAACAACCCGTGGGCACTACAGCGTTAAGGCGCTGCTGGATTTGAGTTTTCAGCCGAAGTTTGGTCCAACATCTGTTAGCGCGATCGCCCAACGGCAAGATCTCCCGGCTCCTTACCTAGAAAAGCTGCTGATTGAAATGCGTCGGGCTGGCTTGGTGCGATCGGTGCGTGGATCGCAAGGCGGTTATCAACTAGCCCGTTCTCCAGCGCAAATTTCGCTTGGGCAAATTTTGGAAGCGGTGGGTGAAAGCGTCGATCCTTTACCCCGTCATAGTCCCAACGATGCCCACGCCGAAGATTGGGTTACCTTCACCCTTTGGAATCGTCTGCATCACAAGCTAAAAGAAGCGCTCTACAGCATTTCCCTGGAAGATCTTTACTACGATGCTCGTAGTTGGCAAGCGGCTCAAGGACAGGCTTCCAGCTTTGTCGTCTAATCTCTAGCGCTCATGCTAAACAGTATGAATGCCCGTCCCAACAATTCAATTTCAACCGAAAGGGAGATGTAAATCCCTATTACAGCAGGGATTCTTAGACTATAGAGGTATCCGCAGCCTTAGCCGCCCCCGCCATAATTTCTAAAACTGGCAGCTTTTAAAGAGCGATTGGAACTCGAAGGAGAGTATATGATTCAACCTACATTTTCACCCATGCCGTTACCTATAAGTCTGCTAAATCAGCTTTGGATTGCCCAAGCGCCTGTCATATCCGGCACCTCTGCCCCAGTAGTAGTTCCAGCATTGTTCACAGGTCCGCAATTTTTTATCGCGTTAATTTCAGGAATTTTGTTGGCATTCGCGATACAACTCCTGCTGACAAACCTTTCTGTTGCGGCTGGCATTTCATATCTTGGACGGTCTAGTTCCAGTTCTAGCGATCACCATTCCGATGGCAACGGCGGCTCGACTATTGGCAAGATTGGCACAGGCGTTGGTCTTTGGACACTTATTACTGTGACGATCGCCCTATTTTTTGCTTGCTATTTAGCCGTGCAGCTCAGCTTTGTAGCGACTGCAAAACTGGGCGCAATTTTGGGTCTAGTCATTTGGGCTGCTTATTTCACTCTATTGGTTTGGGTGAGTTCTAGCACCGTGGGATCGTTGGTTGGCTCCGTGGTCAATGCGGCTACGTCTGGTTTTCAGAGTGTGTTAGGGGCAGCGACCTCTGCGATCGGCAGTAAAATGGCGCAGCAGCAGGT
>CASBQE010000141.1 GCA_949127665.1 Synechococcales cyanobacterium PMM_0083 | reverse complement strand
TTTCAGAACCATCTCCATCACATGAATTATGCTTTTTACCGCAACCAACACTATCCGATTGGCTCTGGGGTCACTGAAGCCGCTTGTAAAACCGTCATTAAGCAACGCTTGTGTTGTTCGGGGATGCGATGGCAAGAAGCAGGAGCCGCTGTGGTATTGAGTTTAAGAACCTTAGTCTTAACATCAACTCGATGGAATCAATTCTGGAATAAGCTCAACCAATATGGCTTTCCCGTGGCTCCTTAATACTATCAAATTGAGGTCGTGCCCCTTTTTAATCTCGCAATTATAGCCAAGACTTTTGGCTGTAACTCCATTTCGCAGTTTGTTGAGATTCGTGAATGTATCTAGGGGTGCTGTCATATCCTCTAGATCCCTGCGAATTTAGGCAAGATTTAAGCAAGGGTTTTATGGGTGAATCGGTTGATTCACCACCAACTTTTTTACGGTCTTCTACAATTTGGAGGTATTCCAAACCTTTTGATGCTTCAACTATCATGAGCGATCGTTCATTGTTTTCCCGGTTTAAGCTGCCTTTAACGCGCAGACAACTGGTTACAGCAACTCTCACCTCTGGCTTTGCTCTCGCGGTTCAGCCCATTCTTGCTAAAACAATTCAGACCAGTGCTGAGGGCTTAATCACCGGAGCGGTACAAATTCCGGTGGCAAGTGGCACGATCCCGGCTTATCGGGCTATGCCTGCAAAAGGTGGCTCTTTTCCGATTGTTCTGGTTATTCAAGAAATTTTTGGGGTGCATGAGCATATCCAGGATGTTTGCCGCCGCTTTGCCAAACTGGGTTATCTTGCGATCGCGCCTGAACTATTTGCCCGTCAAGGGGATGTTTCAAAGCTCAGCAGTGTTGAGCAAATTCGACCCATTGTTGCCAAAGTTCCAGATACTCAAGTGCTGTCTGATTTGGATGCTACGGTCACTTGGGCAAAGCAGATGAGTAAAGGAGACACCGCCCGGTTGGGCATCACCGGATTTTGCTGGGGCGGACGGATTACCTGGCTCTACACTGCCCACAATCCGCAGGTGAAGGCAGGCGTTGCCTGGTATGGACGGTTGGTTGGTGATGCTACTCCGCTTCAGCCACAGTACCCGATTGATCTAGTGTCTCTAATCAAAGCCCCTGTCCTTGGACTTTACGGCGGACAGGATACGGGTATTCCTGTTGCAACTGTGGAGCAAATGCGATCGGCATTCAAAGAGTTTGCGGCACCCTCAAAGATCATTGTTTATTCAGAGGCTCCTCATGCTTTCTTTGCAGACTATCGCCCTAGCTTTCGTCAGCAAGATGCAGAAGACGGCTGGAAACGACTGCAAGCTTGGTTCAAACAGTACGGCGTGGCTTAGACAGGCGACATTTCAGTGCTCCTCATCCAATAGATTTAATGATCGTTGATGAACTGCATTCCAGGTCTTGTACCAATCGGGTCGATGCTTTTCTTTCAGTACCACAGGACAGATCGCTTTGACTAGGTTGGGCGATCGTCATTCTCAAATTCATGCACTACCTCATTGATATTCAATGAATGGGAAACAATACTCATCCTCGTAACGACTCACGCCTCTAGCTAACCTTGCCGATCGCTCCTTCCACTAACCAATTCATCGACTCAAGCTCGATCGCTCTTTGCCCAAATTCTTTGCCAGCCGGAACCACGATCTTGCCCGTGTTGTCTTTGATTTCACCCTTGTAAATCACCAGCGAACCGTCCTGGAGTTTGGCTTTAGCAGCATCGGCAGCTTTCTTCGCCTCAGCCGACACCGCCGATCCATAATCCGAGAGTTTCACAAAACCGTCTTTATAACCACCCCTGAGCAAATGGGGAATGTCGCCATTCGCCAACGTTTTACCTGCTTGGATTGATTTGACTATTTCGGTATAAACCGTTGTCCAATTCCATTCGGCTCCCGTTAGATAACCTTTGGGTGCGAGGGTACTTTGATTGGCGTGATAGCCCGACGAGTAAATGCCGCGCTTTTCCGCCGTTTCAATCACGGCTTTGGGGCTGTCAACGTGGCAGGTAATTACATCAACACCTTGATCGACCATGCTGTTGGTTGCTTCAGCTTCCTTTACAGGTAGTGACCAATCTCCTGTAAACACGACTTGAGTTGTGACGGACGGTTTCACGCTGCGCGCTCCCAACGTGAAACTGTTCACATTTCGCAGCACTTGAGAAATCGGTTTTGCTGCCACAAAGCCCAACTTGCCTGATTTACTGGTATAGGCAGCGACAATGCCCGCAATATATTGAGCTTCGTCAATATAACCAAAGTAGCTGGCAACATTTTTAGGATGTTTGCCCTCTTGATACAGCCCGCCGCAGTGAAAAAACTGTACCGCTGGATAGTCACCTGCCAGCTTCAAAATGTGGGGGTCAAAGTAGCCAAAGGAGGTGGGAAACAGGACAGTGGCTTTATTTTGATCGATCATATTCCGCATGACTTCCTGAACTTCTACAGTCTCAGGTACGCTTGCTTGATCTACGGTTGTGACGTTAGGCTCACTTTTTAGCCCTTCTTTGCCCAAAAAGTGAGCCTGGTTATAGCCATAGTCATCTTTGGGACCGACGTAGATGAAGCCTAAAGTAAGTTCTTTGCTAACGGGGGATGCAGTGCTAGTAGGAGATATATCGGTGGTGGGCGTGGTTGTAGGGGTACAGGCTGTCCAGAGGCGAGAAGTGGCACCGAAGGCACCGGTGGCAAGCAAGCCTCGGATTATTTGGCGGCGAGATGGATTGGGCGATCGACGAGTATTCAACGGTTTTTCCTCACACAAGCGATAACAGCAACAAGCTGACAGCCCATTGCATGAGCTATTGAACTGTTTTTGCCGAGGAGGAATTGTATTGGAGGCTACACATTAAAGCGCGGGGCTTTAGTAGACAAATGCCTTAGTTTGTCTAAGTCTCACTTATTCTGAGTGCAGTAATCAAAGCTTTAGAGTCGGCAACCGCCCCAAATACGCCGCCCTGCATTTTCACCATGTTGAGAGCAGCGAGATGATTGCCATAATCAGTCGCTCCGGTGCAGTCGGAGAGCAGCAGGCATTCATAGCCGCGATCGTTGGCATCGCGCATGGTGGTATGTACACAGACATCAGTTGTGATACCTGTGAGAATGATATTTTGAATCTTGTTACGCTGCAAAATCAAGTCTAAATCAGTGGCGTAGAAGGAGCCTTTACCGGGTTTGTCGATAATGACTTCACCGGGTAAGGGAGCCAGTTCAGGAATGATATCCCAGCCCGGTTCACCGCGCACCAAAATTTTGCCGCAGGGTCCGGGGTCGCCGATACCTGCACCAATTTGCTGCGATCGCCACCGCTTATTCTCCGGTAAGTCTGACAGGTCGGGGCGATGTCCCTCGCGGGTGTGGATGATGGTGTAGCTAAGTTCACGCAGTACTGCTAGAAGGGTTTGGATTGGGGCGATCGGTGCTTGGGTCAGTGACAGGTCGTAGCCCATTTTGTCTACGTACCCCCCTTTGCCGCAAAAATCGGTTTGCATGTCGATGATGATCAGAGCCGTGTTTTCGGGACGCAGATCGCCATTGAAGGGATAGGGGTAGGGATTAGCTTGAACGTAGCGTTCCATGATTAGGAATCTCCTGCGATCGCGGATGTTTCAGACACAGAAATCTTAATCGCGGATGTTTCAGTGGGCAACTCTTCTCCCCGATAGTGTCGTGTGGGAGGTGGGAATCCGCAAGCAGTCCCGTCCGTGTGAACGACCTCATCTTCCCACGGTAAGCGATAGGTTTGATTCACCAAATCTTTCATATAGGTGTAGGGGCAATCTTGGGCACCCTCCTTCACCGCAACATAGCCTCGATGCCCAAATTGATAAATGTTATTTTCTACGCTCCAGTGCTTACGGGCTTCGCGCACCAGATCAGGACGCAGTTCAGCCGTAATGATTTCATCGGGGCGATGGCTACCCATCACCAGTGGCGTACCATCAAAATTGACGAACATGCCCTCGCCCATTGAGTCAAAGGAGCCATCGCTGCCGCACATACACACAGATGCGGTATAAATCAGGTTGCAAAAGGCATTTGCTTGATTGGTGATCTGCCAACTATGGCGAATGGGAGCCGTGTAGCCAGCGGTGCGGATCATGATTTCTGCTCCTTTATAAGCACATTCTCGTGCCATTTCAGGAAACATGCCATCGTGACAGATAATCAGGGCGATCGTGCTGCCATTGGGTCCTTCGCACACCGGAATGCCAAGGTTTCCCGGTTCCCACGGCTCTACAGGCACCCACGGATGCAGTTTGCGATAGTAAAGCTTTAGTTCACCGTTGGCATCAATAATGATGCCGCTGTTATAGGGATTACCATGAGGGTTGTACTCCATAATCGAAAAACAGCCCCAGATTTGATGGGTCTGGCAGGACTGCTGAAAAGCTTGCACTTCAGGTCCATCCAAGCGACACATAATCTCTGAGCTGGTATCCATCGAAAGCCCGTGCAGCGAATATTCAGGAAAGACGACCAGATCCATTGTCGGCAGATTGCGCCGCGCTTTACCGACCAGTTGACAAATCCGTTCAGTTTGCTTTGCCAAATCATTGGATGTCACGACAGTGGGAAGCTGTAACTGCACTAACCCCATCACAACACCATTGGGTGACTTATTTAAGCCGCCTAATCCACTCATATTTAGATCTCCAGATGACCATATTTAGATGCTGTAGCATAGCTTGGCGGTTTGAATTAGTGTCATAGGTCACTCCTTGTTTGACAATTCTATAGTCTTGACGCTACCTCTCGTAGGCACTGCTGGCTCACTCAACATTTTGATAGGTGTAAAACTCAATTCTGAGCTGGCGACAACGCTAACTCAGGTCTTGTAGCATTCTCGATAAGCCCGGTTGGGCAAAGGTTTGAGGACAATTTCAAACCCACGTTGAGCCGCAATGTTGACATAGATTTGGATGGATCTGAGCAACTCGACCCAG
>CASBQE010000140.1 GCA_949127665.1 Synechococcales cyanobacterium PMM_0083 | reverse complement strand
GGATTGCTCAAATCCAACGGTTGCGACGCGATCTAGGACTCAATCTCGTCGGAGCGGCAATGGTCTTGGATATGGCTCAAGAAATTGCTCAACTGCGGGCACAGATCAAAGCATTGCAGGCTTAACGGAAAAGTTTAATTACCATGAGTCAGGTCTTGGATATGCCAACTCGACAACGGGTTATTTTAGCGATCGCAGGACTGCTGGGATTTCAGCCTTTATCGATGGAATTCTTGTTGATGCTGGCAGCGATCATCGGACTCTACATCTTATCTGCCGAAACCGTTAAACGAGTGTTCTATCAACCTGTCCACTCTTAGCAATTTAATCAAACAATGCCTGAACGTTGTTAGAAAGAAAATGATGTTTTTGCAAGCGTTTGAATGATGTATGAATTGTATAAGTTCTAACTAAAACGTCCCAATGGTAGAGGTCATCTTGAACAACGTTTGCAATCATGCTGTTAAAAGTGGAAGCAATCTAAGCTGAGGTTCAACTGAAACTTGACGGAGATGAAACCCAACTTTAGAAGCTCAACATACTTGTCCTCAAAGAGTTTATTATGCCAAAAGTTACAGCTCAAGGTAAAACATTTGAATGCAGCGTCGGCGATAATCTGTGTGAGGTTCTATCAAACAATGGCATTGAACTTTACAACGGCAATGCAAAGATCCTTAACTGCAAGGGCGTTGGTGCTTGTGGTGCCTGTACCGTTCGTGTTGATGGCAATGTTTCCAAGCGTAGTTGGATAGAAAATATCTGGCGATCGCTACCGCTCTCTTCTCCTATGGCAGATCGTCGCTTGGCTTGTCAGACTAAAGTTCTAGGAGATGTTGAAGTGATTAAATTTGAAGGCTTCTTGGGTCGAGGTACAGACCCAGTATGGACATCGGAGGGAAAGACAGAGAAAGTTGCCTGAATGGACTCACTGACAAGCTGATATGCATTCAAATTGCAAAGACAAGGGGCTTAAGCCCCTTGTCATCGGATTTTCTTGAGTTTTTAAAACTGCACTTAAATGACGATTAGCTCATGGTCACTGACGCTGCAATAAGCTATCGTCAATCACCGGGATTTTGCTGAGGATCACAATCTTGGATAAGAGTGTTCGGTTTTTGCCATCTCAGCGCGTGAGGTTCTGTGGTGGAGAAGGCATTGTGCGAAACTTTAAATTCGAGTCTGGAAGCTGGATCTATCTCATTGAGATGCCGCTAGGACTGGAGCCTGACTGCGGCAGATTAGGCGCAGAGACGATGCTCTTTATCAACGAGGCAGATTTGAGTATTGTCCGATGTCGTGTAGCACTCAAGCCAAGGAGACTTATAAACAAACTCATGGACAAGTTCATGGCACACACATCTCGAATATGAACCCCGTGTCAAGGTCACACCTCGGCACTAGTCTGAATGACCAGACCCAGATTGCGGACAGAGGATTTCAGAATGTCAATATCAGTCAGCTTACTATGTAGAGTAGTGAAGTGAGATATATTCATTACCTTGATATAAACGTTGGTAATCGATAAAAAAGATGGAGAACCTGGAGTATTTCACTGAGAACGGTCGTTCAAACTCGACTATCCCTGGTCAAATGCTCCAAGTCCTCCTAGCCCTGTTAGAGCTGAGTCGGTGCGGGGAGTCCATCGACTTCAGGCGTATAACCTGATTCGATGGATAGACCGCTATTTTCCTGATCAACCTTTGTTTTCGTGAGGGCGATCGCAAACACTAGCAATCCGAAGACTGGCTTTGCTAGCACATCGGCGATCGTGTAGCCTAGTTGTACCCCGATACTTGCTGATGTACCTGTGATGCCTAACATTGGCAACAGGTATGCGATCGGGTAAACGCCCCAAGAGAACAACAGCAGCAAACGCATGTTGCGAACGAGAGTCTGTACAGCCGCAGGTTGGCGAACTAGCGACTTTGATAGCTCAATCCACAACACATAGAGGATGTAGGCGAAGGGAATCGTACTGACTGTGCCCCAGATAATCCGAGTGGTGATATTGCTAGAGATCTCACCGGGATACCCCGTAGCGATCATCAAGATGGAGGCGATCACGAGCTTGATCAGTAATGGTCTTGCCTCTTTCCCAGTCAATGCCAACACGGCAACAGTTTCAACCAATAGCAATGGCACTGTTAGCAGCCAATCCACATATCGGTAAGCGTCGTTAAACGGTGCGCCAGTTAAGGTGTACGCGCCATTTTGCAAACTGTAGGCAGCATCCCAACTGTTGAAGATGCGGAAGTAATGATAGCCCGCAATACTGACGACAAGCCCTGAAACTAGTAGAGCGAGTCGATACTTCGAGCCGACTTGAGCGCGAGCATTGAAGAAAAAGAGGGCAGACGCAAACATCGCCGCGATCGCAAAGGAGAAAGCGTTGTAAATTAGGTTGAATTGGCTGGGTGTGAGCGATCTCGCTGTCGATAACCGATCCGAAATGTCACCCTGAATCACCAGCGCCCCCACAAGCGTGAAGTCGGGAACTGAAGAAATCATCAATGTTATCTCCGTGTAAAAATGTTGAACCTAATTGACCATTAAGTCTCAGGTATTCTTGTTCAAATCATCCTCACACCAAGTTCTGTTCCGTTCTGGAAGAAGACGGTAAAACAACCAGTTGAAAGAGCGTAATTAAAAGCTAGCCGTCTAAATTCCTTCGACTGGATATCTAGCTTCGTTCCAGGCTGTCAGCCCTCCCACCAATTCAGCAACATGCTGATATCCGGCATCGCGCAGCCTGGATGCAGCATCAGCGGTTTGTTCGTCGGTCTCACCATAAACATAGATGTCACGGATGAATTCGAGGCTGGCACCAGCACGGGCAACCAGTTCATTCATAGGCATTGAGATCGCCCCCATGATGTGTCTTGTGTGGAATGCGCTTCTATCTCTGATATCAACGATAGTCAAAGCGGGTTCGCCCCAATCTAATCGATTCTTGAGAGCATGAACAGGAGATTTGTCCTGGATAGCTTCTGGGATAACAAAGAACTGAAGTAGCTTAGTCATATTTCACCAATGATAAAGGGTTTAGAACAAGTGCTTTATAGCTATAAATTAAGCTGGGAAAAGGTTTCAATTCAGGATGCCTGACGGCTCAAGCAGTCTGCTAACTCAGCTTCTGCTTGACTTAGTTTTGGATTCGCCTTCATATTAAACATTCGCTCAATCTGGTCGTTACCCATTTCACTCAGCGCACGTTTAAGATTTGGCTGACTCAATTGCTTGGGCAGGCAGGTGACTAATGCTTTCATGCGAACGTCTTCAGCAGCAGAGGCAACCGCCGGCAGGGTCGTCTCTCTAGATGTGTCAAAGCTTGGGAGTGCTAAGGCTGGATGAGTGGGCAGTCCTGGTAGCCAGATCAAACCCATCAGCAACGTTGTTAAAAAAGCGCGGCGCAACAGATTCAAAGCTTGAGTGTAATGGGGGCTAGAAATGACAAAACTCAGCGGGCTACAGTTCTTGGTACTTAGGTTAGCAGTCATATTCAGTCCTGGGTAAATCTAAACTTCCCTTTGAATGAAACTCAATAAGTCACTCAATAAATCAATGAACTCAATGATTGATAAGTCTCCACGCTATGTACGGGAGGTTTCTAGCACAATCAAGTTAACTAAATCACAGACGAGCGCAGCTACAGTAGATTTCAGAAGTAAAGAACATTCTGACCATAGAACAAGAGAAGAAAATAGCTAAAAACGAATTCATCATCTCTATTGAGAAACCCAAACAGACAGGTTAGTGCTTCGGTTACGCAGAGGATGAGACTGTTCTTGGTTAAGAACGGTGTTGCACATCTGTATGTTGCGTCATGTAGATTAGTATAACGATTGTTTACATGACTTGACGATTGTAGGCAAATATGGCTCGCTTCAATTTCTTACACCGAGGGCTTTGTTGAGCAGATCTCTCAGCAAAACTGACACTTTATTTCCAGAACTATTTGCTAAACGCACTCTAAACGCTAGCCTCTGAACTCTAAACGCAATTTATACCATTTGGTCAATAGTCCTTGAGATTGCAACATTGCAAGATTAAAGCCAGACGCGATCGCGCATCAAGCATCAAGGATTAACTTAAACCATGTTGCAAGGCTGGATACAAATTGCATTGACTGTGGCGCTGGTGGTTTTGATCACTCCCTTCTTGGGAGGATACATGGCGCGTGTTTTCTTAGATCAAAAAACCTGGCTCGACCCAGTAATGACACCCGTTGAGCGGATAATTTTTAAGCTCAGCGGAGTCCAAAAAGAAGATATGACGGGCTGGCAATATGCCAGAGCCGTGCTGTACAGCAACTTGGCAATGGCAGTGATGATCTTCGCGATCTTCATGCTGCAAGGCGCATTGCCGCTTAACCCGACTCAGCTAGGGGCACCCACCTGGGATACGGCGTTGCACACGACGATTTCGTTTGTGACCAATACAAACCAGCAGCATTACTCCGGCGAAACGACTTTTAGTTATTTCAGCCAGGTTGCAGCCCTAGGGTTTATGTTTTTCACCTCAGCCGCGACTGGATTAGCCGTGGGGATTGCCTTTATTCGAGGATTAACGGGTAGACCGTTGGGCAACTTTTATGTCGATTTAACCCACGCGATTACCCGAATTCTGCTGCCGATTGGACTTGTGAGCGCGATCGCGCTGCTGGCGTTGGGCGTACCCGAAACATTGTCGGGTCCAGTTGTGGTGCCAACGTTAGAAGATCCGGCGATCAGTCAGGCGATCGCCCTGGGTCCCGTTGCCCACTTTGAAAGCCTCAAACAGTTGGGCGAAAACGGCGGCGGCTTTTTTGCCATTAACTCGGCGCACCCCTTCGAGAATCCTAATCCCGCCACCAACCTGATTCAGGTCGTAACCATGGTGGCGATCCCGTCTGCATTCATCTACACCTATGGCGTGGTTGCTAACAACCGTAAGCAAGCGTGGCTAGTGTATGGGCTAGTGTTTACCATTTATGTGACCTTCATTATCATTGCCGGAATGGGTGAATACCAAGGCAACCCAGCGGTGAATGCGCTGCTCGGTAGCCAACAGCCCAACTTGGAAGGGAAAGAAGTGCGATTTGGCTGGGCGCAGTCTGCTTTATTTGCTGTCACCACCACCGGAACCATGACTGGTGCAGTCAACAGTTTGCACGACTCCTTTATGCCCCCCGGCGGATTTGCCACCTTGTCCAATCTATTCCTGCAAATCATTTGGGGTGGGCAGGGCACGGGAACAGCATACCTGTTCACCTACCTGATTTTGGCGGTATTTGCCACGGGTTTGATGGTGGGGCGCACCCCTGAATTTTTGGGGCGCAAGATTGAGAAGCGGGAAGTGGTGCTGTCTAGCTTCCTGCTGCTGCTGGTGCACCCGATCGCGGTTCTGATTCCCGGTGCCATCACTCTCGCCTTTCCCGATCAACTCGCAGGCATCAGCAATCCTGGCTTTCACGGATTGTCTCAGGTGATTTATGAATACGCCTCCGCTGCCGCCAACAATGGCTCTGGCTTTGAAGGTTTAGCTGATAGTCAACCCGCGCCCACTGGCTTGTGGTGGAACCTGAGCGCCTCTTTTAGCCTGTTGGTTGGGCGGTATGTTCCCATCATTGCCCTGTTGCTTTTGGCAGATAGCATGTCGCGGAAGCAGCCCGTGCCGGGAACCGTGGCAACCCTGCGAACCGATACTCTCCTATTTACAGGCGTAACCGCAGGCGTAATTGTGGTCATGGGCGCGTTGACCTTCTTCCCCATCTTGGCACTGGGTCCGATTGCCGAAGCCTTTCAACTTGCGAAAGGTGGGTAACACCAATTTACCTACTTACACGCTATAAATCAAAATCCTTCTGCCTTTGGCATTCCTCTTCATAAGGTCTTTGCGTATATACAAATCCCGAAACCCAACAGCAATCAACAGCAATCAACAGCAATCATTGGTAAGTGCTAAAAATACTGCTTAACGCATTGGGGGATGCCCCCAAACCCCCATTGAGGGACAGTTGTTTCCCTCAAACTCCCTCCAAACTGGAGTTCCACTAATTGAAAAAAACAGTTGCACTGAGTCTCGCTGTCATGTCCCAGAACTCTTATGCGGGGGGGGGGGGAGTGAGTCCCCCAAG
>CASBQE010000139.1 GCA_949127665.1 Synechococcales cyanobacterium PMM_0083 | reverse complement strand
GTAGTGTGATAAGCAAAACAGAGCTTCGGCTCTTTGGGATTTGCCGGTCAGGCCGTCTTGTGCAAACTCACGGCCGCTGACCCAGCTGCTAGCATTTATTCCTGGCGGCACGCTCTGGAAGACATCCAAAATAGTGCACAAGGCATATTCATCAGTTGTGGTATCAGCAGGCCTGTTAAAAGGTACGACAACGCCTTTTGGCTTATTTATCTGACTGACCTGCGTTGTTATCTGCTGCTGACTTTCTGTCAGCCGTGCCACATGTGCCTTCATCTGGTGGAAGTCGTGCCTACTATTGGCGCATTCCATATCACTGATGAAACGATCGAGCGCTTCTGCCGGACTAATACAATCGCGCTCTTCAATTACCTGGCCGGTAGAGTGACTTAGCCAAGCAAAGCCAGGCTGGAGCGGAAGCCTTAGACCATTACCAATTGAACTATCGGCCTTAAATCCAAATCCTTCACCCGGAGCTGGGAAAACTTCCAGGGTGCCTTTTGCAATATCAAATCCATTGATACGCAAAAGCTGAACCAGTTGTGCTTTTAAATCTCTGGAGCTAATTGGCTCATCAAAAAATAGATAGAGGTGCCAGCCGTTAGAATCAGAAGACCTATATAGATGAGTCTCGCTAATACCGGCCTGGGCAAGAGCCTCGGTAATCCGCCCTAACTGCTTGGCGTTGTGATATTTGCTCCCGCTATCTATATCTAAGACACCAAACCTGGTGGCTTTGCCAGCACGAGCTCCAATGAAAAATTTAGGGTGAACGCACGCAGCTGCTTTAAGTATCTCAGTATCTGTCAAAGCCCATTTATCGTTGGCCGATATCCAGCCGCCACCACCGATTGGCTTATAGATCCAGTTGTACTTATGAAAGAGCGCAAGAAACTTCCCCATAGCCTCATGCTGGCTTTTAGGGAAAAATTTATCGCGACAAAATCTAACCGGCGCCTGGTCAACAGGTGCCGATAATGCAAAGCCAGTCGTAGCAGCACTCCTTCAAGATAAATGAAGACGAGTTGACCTACACGGACCACTAAGCTATTCTGAAGTCAACGCGAAGCTTGAAAAACGCGACGACAACTGAATAAAGAGATCCGTTAAAAGGTCTTGCAAAAGACATCGCCCCAAAGCGATGTCTTTTGTTTATTGATTGTTGATGACAGTCCAGCTTTCTAGGGAGCGGTTGCTCCAGCGTATTTAAGAGATATGCACCAGTCAATAATGCCAAGTGCCACCAGCCACTATATAAGGTGCTTTGCAAACGATCAATACTTTAGATCTCAAATCCGCACCAGGATGGCGATAGGAAAAGCAAGGAAATTTCCTTGCTTTTCTCAGCCAGTCTTAATCCGCCTGCACCCTCAATTACCAACATTTGGCACCTTTGCAATTTTAGATGCTCCGAAATGGCGACAATGCATTTCCTTTCGACGGAAGGAAGCGCTTCCGTCAGAAGGAAGAACACCAAAGAAATCAGACATCCAACAAAAGCCAGCAAGGAAGCAGTGGAATCGTAGGCAGTCACTTGCTTTCGCGCGCCAGTGCATCGCCAACAAAAAGCTACTTCCGCCCATCTACTGCAACAGCAAGGAAGTAGGCAAGGAAACGCTCCTAATGTTTCCTTGCTGTTAAATAAGCGCGGAAAGAAGAGGCACAGAAAACTTCCGTTAATAAGAAGTCCCGTTTCCGCCCGCCAATTAGACTGAGATAGACGAAAGGATATATTGCCTTGCCCGTCATTTAATGAGCCAGAAAGTTTTTGTTCTTCGAGCAAAATCTTCCGTGCAACGGTTTGCAGAAGTGCAGAATTATCAGCAGGAGTGAAATTCTATATCGAACCAGCTTCGCTTCCGTGGTTCAGAAAAAGCAAAGAAATAGATTTCCTTTATACAGAGAAAGCTCTATAATGCAGGCGAATTAACCATTTGTGGGATTCGGCTTTTAGACTAGCAGCACCATATGTAGGGCGTATACATGAAGACGATTTCTGTAAAGCAGGTTGCAACCGCACTAGATATAACACCAAGGGCGGTTATATATAGACTGGAAAAGAATCAATTGCGCGGGACGCAATCACCTAACGCCTTTGGCAAACAAGAGTGGCGTGTATATCCAACCAAGGAAATAGTCGAGGGACTAAAGCGCAATTCTGGTACTGTCGAGCAGGCAAGGAAAGAAGCGGTTGACACTAGCGAGTTTGATTTCTCCCCCGAAGACATTGAGATAGTCGAGGCTTCAGCGATTTACGAAGGAAGCACAGAAGCGAGTGAGGAAAGAAATCCGGACGAAAGCACGGAAATGCCAGAAGAGATGGTTGGCACATATCGCGAGCCCCCAGACTGGCAGACGATGGCTCGCGAGACTGCGAAGTCAATGGCTGAAGAACTTGTACGCCCACTAGGCGAGATCATCAAGCAACAACAGGAGCGATTGGCTGAACAACAAGAGCAACTTATCCAACGCGACCTCTTGATTGAAGATAAGAATCGGCAACTCAAGTTACTTCCTGACTTCCAGAAGGAAGCCGAACAGCGGCGACAAGAAGCTGAGACCAAAGAATTGGAAGCAATAGCTTTAGCTAAGCAAATAGAGGCTATGAAGGAACAGGATAGGGAGAAAGCCGTTGAAGCCGAGCGACTAGCAAAGCTAGAGACAGAAAAGTTGCCTACATTAGAGCGCCAACTTGAACAAGAGCGCCTAGAAAAGGAACGAACTTTAGCTGAAGCCATGACTCAAATTGCCACCCTCGAAAAGAGCAAGCGTGAAGCCGAAGAAGTAAGAATCAAATTGGAAGAATCGCTTCTACTAGAGATCGCCCGTCTCAAGGAAGACAAGGACGAACAATCCAAAGCTGTGCAGGATAAGTTTCTGGCTCTCACCGAAAAACTCGATAAGCTGGATAAACCCTGGTGGAAGAAGCTAATTGGCAAATAGCTCATTACTCAAACGACAATGAGCGAAAGCTGTTAAAGGGGTGTGAGTATCATCCGAACGAAAAGTGGCGCTAAGCTCGAAAACGTTGTCGGTAGAGGTTTTACAGAAGCCACTTTTCACTCGATTTGGCATTGAACAAAACAGCTCAGAACAGAACTTTTTGTTCAGCCTACGTTGTTGAATTGCGAACCGTATACCATGTGGAGCGCGCTTTACCGTGCCGTATCAAGTCACGACTTGCCACTAAATCTTGAACTCTCGCTTTTATTTTGCTACGACTTTCTTCAAGAAGTTGCTCCAATTCAGACATTTGCAAGCTGCCCTTTTCTCGTACTAATTCCAAGATTCGTATAGACAACGCAGGCATATCGCCTTCCAGTAAACGCTCCCTCGCTATCTTCTCCTTTAAGCGTTCCATCTGCCTGTGCATTGATTGCAGAAAGAAAAGCATCCAAGGGTCCCAGTTCGGGGTATCGTCCTTCAGTGTCTGCTGTGTCCTTCTAAGTGCCAGGTAATAGCTTTCTTTGTTATCTTCTACAATGCTTTCCAATGAACTGTACGGTACATAACTGTAACCTGCTTTTAATAAGAGAAGTGTCGTTAATACACGTGAGAGCCTGCCGTTACCATCTTTAAAAGGGTGAACGGCTAGAAATTCGGCAATAAAAGCACCAGTAGCTAATAGTGAATGAATTGAGCGTTGTTCAAAACTTTCCCTTGTCCAGTTCACCAGCTCTGTCATTTTAAAAGGCGTGTCGAAGGGACTTGTTGTTTCAAACACAACCCATTTACGGCCATCATGCGTGGTGGCTTCCACATGATTAGATACTGTTTTGTATTGCCCTCTATGGCGATCATCTTTCGTACTGTATTTGAGTAAGCTGCCGTGCAATTGTTTAATATGATTTTCTGAAATTGGTATCTCGGCTGCTTCAGCAAAGAGCGTTCGCATTACTTCAGCATAGCCTGCAACTTCTTGTTCATCTCGGGTCCGAAACGATTGTGTACTTAGCCCGGAGAGCAGCTGCTCAACTTCACGATCACTCAAGACAGCACCTTCAATCCTTGTTGAAGAGCCAATACTTTCGATGGTGGCAACAAGTTGAAGCGCAGCCAATCGCTCTGGTGAAATATTTGAGACCAACCGCCAGGAGCCCTTAAACTCATCTATTTCACCAAGTAGCTTCACCATCTCAAGAGATGGGCGGAAAAATTCTAGTCGCGCCAATTGGCCTTATTCCCCAAATTGATTATTAATCCAAATACTACCACATTACCCCATAAGCAACCAATTAAACAAAAAAAGCCTATTAACGTCATACATTGCTTGACTATAAATTCTAATTGACAAGCAATGCTAGACGATTTATCATCGACAAGTAACAGCGGACTATAATACGATGGCAAATTTACTCAGGATCTTTAGAGAAAGGCATTTGATAAGCCAGGCAGAGCTTGCGCGAAGAGTAGGCGTGAGCAGGCAAATGATGAGTGCCATGGAAGTTGGAAATCAGGAGCCCAGTCTTGCTTTGGCTCTGCGACTGGCTCAGGAACTTGACCAGCCTGTGGAAAAATTATTCAGAGGTGATGCCGATATGAAAACTACAGAAAAAAATTCACTCACGAAAGTTGAGCGATTGCTGTTGAGCAATCAATATAGACTGCTCGAAAAATTGCATGACGATGACGAATACGACAAAAACCACTTTGCTCGACTAGCTGAAATTTTTGAAGCAGGCTACATGTCGCTTTATAGACATGCTTTTAGCCACATACAAGACCAGCTACCGGAGGACATTTCGGAGGAAGTTCTATCAATCCTCGACATGCACCGAGCGATGCGTTATTCCTTAGGTGAAAAACCAGATCCGGCTTTTCTTGAAAAAGTGAAATTTCTCGGCTTCGATGCAAATAACGAAGGAAGCCATCTTGCGTTTGCCCAGTTCTTTAGTGAAGGGGGCAAAAAATATCCTGAGCTACAGATCTACAATAGTCATCATTCGACTTTGCCGCGATATAGGAAGATGCTTACGGAATGGTCCCGTATGGGAAAAGAGCCGCATCTTACACGGCCGCAAATCGATAGCATTATAGAAGCGGGCACATTCAATTATTAGGACCGCAAGAAGAGAGAGATAAATGAGTAAACCGTCAAGATACGAAGAATTGATGAACAAACACAACATCGTAAGTATCAAAGGAGGTAGTGACCTTGCTCTTGATCTTGCTACTGGCGGTTTGGCGATGAGCAAAAGAGGAGACTTAAAGTGGCAGGGAAAGGCTCACAATGCCATGTTCAAATTTGTTCGCAATTTTGAAATGTACGAACCTCAGCTGCTTTCTCTTTTTGACAACATTCTTCAAAGTCAAATAAATGAAGTTTTTTTGGTGGAAAAAATCAACATCTCTACCCTCTGTTTTCAACTCTCTCGATAGCTTTCATGCAAGAGCGGTGGTGTTGTACTGCCTTTTGAAAGAAATAAATCCAGCTTTCGCTATTGAATGGAGAAAACAACTACAGGAGGTTTTGACAAAATATGCTTCGGTGGTAAATCCACAAGACTTAGGGTTTTTAAATAACGATCCTTTTTGGAGACTATAAGCAGTAGCTACGAGGCGCGGTCGGTGGTAGCATCAGCTCTTAGTGGCGCATTAAAAGCGCGGAAATACTGCGAAAATGGATACCTACAAAATTAGAGACGCTTCAATTCTCAAAACTGATCTCAATTTAATCCAGAACGGCTAAAGGAGATGAAAGAGAAAGGGCAGCGATTAGGATTCGCTGTTGCGGTTGATCAACTCTCATTTTATTATTCCGGCGGCAGCTGATCAGCGACAATATGAATTGCCGCTCGGAAAAAAGCTTGACGCCAGACAGCAGCAAACGAATTATACTTTTCCCCAGCACGACACCGGTCAATTCATCGAGCCACCTAGCAGTAATTGCGGCGCTGACAGTGGCTGATGCAAAAGAGAGAAAGGAGCAGATAGTTGGTGATGACTGATATGGATGAAGACTTCACGACTGCCGTGCTCAAACTTGCTGAACTTGCTATTAAAGCTGATGAAGCAACGGAAAGAGAAGATTGGGCGCAAGCAATTGAGATTTTAAAAGAATCAGTCGCGATAATTCCCAAAGAACTGAATCAGAGAAATCCACAATTCAAGCCTCGCATGCTTAGCACCATTGGTAGTTTCTATCAACTCTTGGGTAAGCCGCAACAGGCAAAAAAATACCTTGG